>JAKAAL010000747.1 GCA_021802375.1 Bacillota bacterium
CTTAAATCGCCAAAAACCCCGACATGGCCAATGGGCAGCGATGGGGCGCAGAACGCACCATGTAGACCCTAGCTCCGCTAAACGGCAGGAAAGGGCGGATTTGCCGCCTTGACTTTTGATGCCCGCCTTTTTAACATGAAAGATGGTCTTATGGCTACAAGGCTTTGTAGCGTTGCATGCGCCCGTAGCTCAGGGGATAGAGCAGAGGTTTCCTAAACCTTGTGTCGGTGGTTCGAGTCCTCCCGGGCGCACCAAAAATCCAAGGGGCCTTTTGCCGATGATGGATGATGTACAACGGATGCAACGTGCCTTGGATCAGGCTAACCGAGCGGCTCAAGCAGGCGAGGTGCCCGTGGGGGCCGTGTTATTTTCGCATGATGGTCGGATGTTAGCCTCGAACCATAATCGGCGTGAGACGGATCAGGATCCCTGTGCCCATGCGGAGATACTGGTCATTCGACAGGCGGCTCAAGCGATTGGGCAGTGGCGGTTGACAGGAGCGACCTTAGCCGTTACTCTTGAACCTTGCCTGATGTGTGCAGGTGCTATTATCCTGGCCCGGATCGAACGGCTGATTTATGGAGCTTCCGATCCCAAAGCTGGAGCAGTCATCAGCCTTTATAGAGCCTTGGACGACCCGCGCTTGAATCATCAGGTCATGGTTGAAGGCGGCATCTTGGCTGACCAATCCCGTGAGTTGTTGCAGCGATTTTTTCATGAACGGCGCCAAAGATGACGTAGGGTGATATGGAGAGGTGTCTGAGTTGGTCGAAGGAGCCCGACTCGAAATCGGGTAGGCGGGCAAAAACCTGTCTCGTGGGTTCGAATCCCACCCTCTCCGCCATCAAAGTGAATAGCGTGTGGCATCGGAGGGGTGGCCGAGTGGTTTAAGGCGCACGCCTGGAAAGCGTGTTGGTGGGCTAAAACCTGCTTCGAGGGTTCGAATCCCTCCTCCTCCGCCAGAATTTTTGAGGCCATGGAGCCGCATCGATTGGGTCCCGCGCGGACAACACCTGTGAACCCCGTCAGGCCCGGAAGGGAGCAGCGGTAAGCGGGAACGTTGTGGCGCCGCGGTCCAACCTGGTCGGTGCGGCCCTATGGCCTCGTCGTAAAAGGGGCCAGTTGGCATGGCACGTCAAGCCCTATACCGCATATACCGGCCTCGGCGCTTTAGTGAGGTTGTGGGACAGTCTCGGTCGATTCAAGTATTGCAGGCGGCAGTGGTTCAGGAACGCTTGACGCACGCCTATTGTTTTTCCGGCCCTCGAGGCACGGGAAAAACCAGTGTGGCCCGCTTGCTGGCGAAAGCGGTGAACTGTCTAAACCGTGCTCAGGATGGGGAACCCTGCCTAAATTGCGCCTCGTGCCTGGCCATGGACCAAGGCGCGCATCTAGACATCATTGAGATTGATGCCGCGTCCAACCGAGGTATTGACGAGATCCGCGAGATCCGCGAACGCGTTGCTCATTTGCCGGTGATCGGACGAACGAAAGTGTATATCATTGATGAAGTGCATATGCTTACCAATGATGCGTTTAATGCGTTGCTCAAAACGTTGGAAGAGCCGCCCGCCCATGTCATGTTCATTTTGGCCACCACCGAGGTGCACAAGGTGCCCTTGACGGTGCTGTCGCGCTGTCAGCGCTATCAGTTTTCCCGGTTGGATGCCTTCACGATTCAAAAGCGCCTTGAACAGGTATTGGATGCAGAAGGACAAGGCTATGAACCTGATGCATTAGCCATCATCGCCGACAGTGCGGATGGGGCCTTACGGGATGCCTTGAGCCTGACGGATCAAGTCTTGGCCATGGCCCATGACCAAGGCCTATCCGAGGCCACCGTCCGCGAGTTTTTAGGAGGATTGGATCAGAGTCTCTTAGAGCAATTGCTGATGGCTTTGACCGAGCCGTCGTTAAAGCCCCTGCTAAGCGGCTTGCAGATGATTTGGCAAGAGGGTCGCGACGTCCGTCAGATGCTCCGCGATGTGGCCCAGGGCCTGCGTGACCTCATGCTCTATCGAACCTTGGGGGAAGAGGCTTTGGCCAGCTATCGGCGCGACTTCTATCGCGAGCTCTCTGGCCGTCTGCCCGCTACCATTGCTAAGGAGGCTTGGTTTCAGGCGATGGAAGCCTTGGCCGAGGCCGAAACTCGGCTGCGCGGAGGCTTTCCACCGCGGCTAGTGGCCGAGATGGCCTTATTTAAAGTGCATCAGGACCTGACCAGCGCCGTGGTCGAATCGGAAGGATCGGTGACGACCACGCCGCTGGCTATGCCAACTGTCGAGCCAGATAGCCAGCCGCAGGTGGCCGTAGAACCTCCTCCAGATCCGCCGGCGCCGGCAGCGACGACGGCTGCTTCGGCCCCGACGGGGGCATCGGAGCGGTTCAACCACGTGCTCGAGCAGGTTCGTGAGGAACGGCCCTCTACCTATGCGCTGTTGCAATACGCTGAGGTGTTTGAGGAAAATGCCTGCGTGGTGATTTGGTTTCAGTTTCCTGCCCATCGCGACATCATCGCCAGCGCACCGCATCGGGAAGTGCTGGCCCGGGTGTTTAGCCGCGTGTATGGATCGGAAATCGGTTATGATCTAAGGGCGGGCGAAGCGGAAAAGCCATCGTCTTCGGATGGGCCTAAAGGGAGCGAGGTCAACAAGATCGATCCGGAGGCGATTTCAGCCCGACTGCAGGAAGTGTTTGGTGCCCCGGTCAAGCTCTCACTGGGTAGCATCGACGAGGATGGCGTAAAGGAGCGATAACGGTCGATGGGATTTAATATGAAGGACATGCAGAAGATGGTTAAGCAAATGCAGCAGGTGCAAACGGACATGGCGCGGGTGCAGGAAGAGTTGAAATTTGAAACGGTAGAAGTGCGCGCTGGAGGGGTGGTGACGGCCACCTTTAACGGTCACGGTGAGATTCAGTCGATCACCATTGCCAAAGAGGCCGTCGATCCCGAGGACGTTGAAATGCTGCAAGATCTCATATTGGGCGCCGTGCGCGAAGGCCAGAGCAAGGCCCAGGATTTGGCTCAACAACGGCTGGGCAAGGTTACGGGTTCGCTTAATATGCCCGGTCTGCCGGGGTTCTAAGATGCTCTATCCTGCACCTATTCAGGATTTGGTCAATGAACTGGCTAAGTTGCCCGGCGTTGGACCCAAGACGGCCCAACGCCTAGCCTTCTTTCTCTTAAATCGTCCCGAGGGAGAATCGGAACTCTTGGCCCGGGCCATTGTGGAGGCCCGCCAACACATCCAATATTGCTCGGTCTGCTTCAATTTTACCGATCAGGATCCCTGTGCCCTTTGCCGCAATGCGGGGCGTGACAATGGTCTGATTATGATCGTGGAACATCCGAAAGATGTCGTGGCCATGGAAAAGACGCATGAGTTCAAAGGCAGG
>JAKAAL010000748.1 GCA_021802375.1 Bacillota bacterium
GTCCGGCTGAACCCCGGGAAATTGCTGGTGGGATAAGCCGTGGCGAGTCAGGAGGGTCACTCCCAGGGTCTCACGACCCGCGACGCAGCCATGGTGGTTCCCCCAGAATCTCCGCCCTTTAGGGCGAGGAGGTTCAAGAATTTTGTCGAAGCATTGGTCGCCTTGGTGACCCAACAACTGGCATGGCAGTTCGATACGTACACCTCCCTGGAGACCACGGCGAGCGGCCGGCTCGCGTTTGAGAGTGCTCTCGGGGCGTTTACTGCGGTGTTGCACCCCATGCCGGAATATTTACGGTGGATCTTTTTCACACCTCTAGTAATCAGCGTCCTCGGATGTATCTGCTCTCTTTGGGTAAGAACGGTGTATACGGGGCCGAATGTAAAGGCACTCTACAAATCAACTACCCCGGCCTGACGGCCGGAGCTTGAGGACACCGGTTCTCGGGTTCTGACCGGATCCCCGGATGTGTTGTACACGCTACGCGATGATGTCGAGGCTCCGAGCGAAGCTACAAGGGCGGTGCTGATCCTAGCCGGTTCGCGCACCGACCGGATGCTTGTACACCAAGGCTTTCCCAGCTTGGCGGATGCACGCCTTGACGGAGCGGCGCAGGGTCGCTTTACCACCCGCTTCGAAGGCGGTTTTTTCCTCGAAGCGATGTCATTTCTCCCGGAAAGGAGCTTATCTCATGTCGCAGGTTCCTGTCTCCTACGTTCCGGTGCTCAACGCCGATGGTCAGCCGCTGTCGCCCAGCCATCCAGCCCGAGCACACCAACTGCTTCAACACCACAAAGCTCGCATCGTGTCTCGACTCCCGTTTGGGATTCAGTTAAATCGTTGGGTCGAACACCCTAGCTTGGCTCCCGTCACGGTCACGCTCGACGATGGCAAGACCGTCGGATTCGCGGTGGTGGAACACTTGCCACACGCCGATCGTGTGCTGTGCAAGGTGACCCTTCCCACCCGCGGTGAACGGATTAGTGACCAATTGAAAGCTCGCCGAGCCATCCGCAACGCCCAACGCAGTCGTCGCAACCGCCAGCGTCATCGGGCCGGTGCCAGCAAGATTTTCTACCGCAAGCTGGTTCCCTATCCCCCCCGGCATTCGCGCCGATGTGCAGGCTAAACTGAATGTCGTGAACCGTCTGCGCCACTGGTATCCGATTACGGACATCCAGGTGGAGATTGTCAGACTGAACATCCAGCGAAAAGTCTAAGGCACGGCACCGCAACGGCGGAAGCGGCCGAGGCCCCAATCTGTCATGCAAGGAGTCGCCCCGTCGGCGCAAAAACACCTAGCCATCTTGCAACGCGACGGATTTCGATGTCTGTATTGTGGCACCCCCGTCACGGCGGACACGGCGCATGTTCACCAATTCGTCCAACGCAAACACGGCGGGTCCGCTCGCTCTGACATCCAGGGCACGTTGTGTGCTCATTGTCATACGACGGTCGCGACCCAAGCCTTGGCGCTCTGTTTCGACAGGTATTCCGCGTGAGGTTTTGCGGAATGTCGGATTTATTTATGGCATGTATTGCTTCTGTTTGCGCCAGATGATGTCAGCTATTCACTGTTTGGCAGCAGCGTGCACGAGCCAGGTATCCTCGTGGCGATGACCCCCTTGCTAGGCAAGGGGTGGCAATAGCATGCTTCAGAGCTGGACTCATCTTAAGATGTATGAAGCGGGAAGTGTATGAGTTTTATCCGCGAACGTGAGAAGTGGCCCTGTCGTGGCCCCTCAGTCAGGAAGCCAAATAGATCGCGTGATGATTCGCGCGGAGACCAGAACAAATACTCGCGAAAAGTATGATTCCGGGAAGTGTCTCAGCGCACGGTCCAGCACCGAATTCACCGCAGCCAAACCCGTGTGGCCATGCGGACCGCAAGAATCCCTCCGCACTATTGCGGTGGAAATTTTTCCATCAAGCGGAAATCCTGATAATTGAGTGTGATCAACACCCGCACCGTCTCACATGCTAACCGGTACACGACGTCGTCTGCCGAACCTAGCAAGCCCGCGGCCGCGGCAGACAGTCCGTCGTGTCCGCGGCTCCGTAGCCACCTATCCGTCTCGGCCCCAATGTTCTCATCCAATAGGATTCTCATGGAGCGTCGGAGTGAGCTGGGCTTGCGACGCCCACTGTCCCACCGCATACGCCCCGAAGGCGATTGTCGCTTGGACATCCTCCTCCGTCAATTGCGGATATTGTTGGAGGATTTCATGGAGCGTCGCCCCTTCGGCGAAATAATCGAGAATCATCCGCACTGGAATGCGAGTCCCGCGAATACAAGGCATACCGCCCATAATAGCCGGATCGATCCCAATTCGATCGTCTGCTCGGTCGCCGTGTCCTGCCACGCTATCGTCCTCCTCTCGCATCTGAACTTATTGTAGGCCCGTTCTGACTGCCATACCAAACCAAAATCAGAAGTCACCACCCAAGCCGCTTGTGGCAGATACGCCCCCATAAACTCACGAGAAGTTGATGTTAACAGCTTCGCCGAGACATGACGGAATTCGCGCACGTCGACTTCCACGCCAGCTTTAGCAGCCTGATCGGCGGCACCGGACACTTCATCGACCACGCCGTTGTCAAGATAACTCTCCTCACAGTTGGGGCAAACTTGCCTTAACCCAGCCGAATTGAATAGTGGCCCTAGCAGCTCTAGCGGACACTCGGCAAAATCTAATCAATGGGTAAGTTCCCCGCCGCTTAGCGAAAACCCCTGCGACGCCGAGGCGATCCGTAACCCGGTACTTAGTTCTCGATTATGCAGCGCACTTCGTTTTGCTCAGTTGCTCACCTGAAGACCCCTCAGGGATGACGACCAGGCATTCCCTTCTTGCCTAACTTTCCAGGAATCCTTGAAGCAAGCTGTCAACAGGTCCCCGCGCCAATTGATGATGAAGAAATTGATTGCCATAACTCTTTAAACAGCCATAACAACTAGAGGTTTGATCACACCCACACTGTCCCGCCACCCGGGCTTGGGCTCGACGCACACACTCGCGAAGCACGCCAGCGTCTGACAATTGCGAAACGAGCCCGGCTCCTCCGGGAACATTGTCATAGAGCAAGACGCTCAGCGGGCTGGTCAAGAGCCCAATGGCATTAAGATCGGTCAAAGGCACCTCTAAAAAGTCCGCTGCCCCATATTGCAGGGCATAGGCCACGCCGTAGGCTAGACCCAGCGAACCTTGCGGCTGCCGAGGAAATGAAATTTTCAAAATATCGGTCTTAAACTGATGCGCCAGGGCCACCTGGCTCAGCGCGCTGCCTGCACAGGGAACGCCCCAGGGCGTTTGATGCTTCTTCACCCGTTTGATATCCGCATATCCACACTCCGCACACACCCAAAATCCTTGGCCTCTCCGACTATCGTCG
>JAKAAL010000749.1 GCA_021802375.1 Bacillota bacterium
CCGTGTGTTCCGCATGCTGTCCTTGACGACGATTCTTAGTTATACTCGAAGTCATAGCGATTCCTCCTGACGTTTGAATGATGGATGGTACCTCTATTCAACCAAACACGGACAGGAATCGCTAACCACAAATTCCACGAAATTCGGGACTATCTCTGCAACTCTGCCCGAAGCAGACCAAGTGCCCTAACCATTTCAAATATAGCTCGTCGCCTTCTAAGACCGCAAGGGATCGCATTGATTCCGGATCTGCCACCATGGTCCTCCCCTTCCCCTTTGTAACTATTCGAGGAATGAAGGCAATCTCCTTGTTTCCTTGGCAATCTTTTGTGCTATGATCCTCTGCGTGTTCGCTTATGATAATATAATCGGCGATCGGCGGCCTGGTAGAGATCATCCCAACTCATGCCGTCAGGACCCCAATGTGCCCACCCTGCACTTACGGCAACGCCTTGGTCTACACCCTCTAATCCCTTTCGCACCCGTTCCACGACTTGGGACAAGACGGTGTCTCTATCCACAGCCATGACTACCACAAATTCATCGCCTCCCCAACGGCCCACCAGATCCGTAGGACGCACATTACTCCGTAGTGCGTCTCCCACTAAGCGCAGTATCTGGTCTCCATAAGGATGTCCTAAGCGATCGTTGATTTGTTTAAAATCGTTCACATCAAAAATTCCTAATACGACATGTCGATCGTGCAAGCGGGCTTGATCTGCAAGATGTGGAAAGCTCCCCAAAATCCCTCTCCTGTTGTACACTCCGGTTAATAAGTCCCGTTGACTAGTATCTTCAGCGATTCTACGCACTCTTAACAATTCTAAGACCAAAGAGATTTGCAAAGAAATAAGGTGCATCAATGTACTATCGTCAAGGCAATCCGGTTGCGAGCGCCTGAGTATCAGGGCTCCGACGCGTTCCCCCCCTAAAGTCAGCGGCCACGAACCCCCGCTGCTAAACCCCCATTGCACCCAATCGGTGCGTACTGGCTCGGGAACTTGATCAAGAGTCAACCACTGTTCCGAGAGATATTGCAATGGATCCTGGTGGGCGAGTTGTTTTTCCATGCGACTGGCGATGATATCGATGGTCGGAATTACACGACCCCAAGGAGCATAAATTTTCGTGTGTTCTTCATCAGAATCCCTCCACAACGCGGTTTTTCGATAAACAATATATCCGCTGTCCACTGCGAGTCTGACCTGAAACATTCGAGCGACTTGTTGGAACAACTCCTGACCATTCTCTGCCCACGCCCAAGACCGGGACGACTCGATGACCATCGCCAACGTTGCAGTCACATGGTACTTAGCGTGCTGTGCGCCATTCATATTTGATTCCCCGCTCGCCAATATTCTTAATGTCATAGTGCCTGATTCCCACCAGCAAATCAATTACCAACCACATCCCTGTCCGTTCGACGTCGCGGATTCAACAGCAAGGATAGAAATACGAGATACGAGATGGCTACGTCTACAATAGCTAAAAGGGGATGCCGCGCAATAGCAGCGTCATACACTCCATGAAACATCGCTGCCAGCAACAATAGGCCAATGCCCACCCGCCATCCGCGAAACCCGTGGGACGCAACCCAGCCGAATCCCCAAGCTGCAATCCCTGCCCAAATGGCATGCAAAAACGGCGTGTATAATGCCCTAGTCAATGCAGTAAATGTCCCTAATCCAAAAGCATGGCGCATGACCTCAAACGCAATACCGCGCTCCACATAGGATATGTTTTCCACCGCAGAAAATCCCAGACCCGATGACACGCCCAGCATCATGTAGGTCGACGGGGACCATACCACACCCCGAATTTTTTGCCATCCTACGACCACCAACACGATAATTTGCTTACAAAATTCCTCGGTAATGCCAACAAACGCGATGTAGGCAGGGGTTGCCACTGCCAGTGAGGATGCATTAAGTAACTTGGAACCACCATGAGCGTACCAAAAGGACTCGACCACCATGGCAATGGCGGTGCCCACCACCCCGGTAAACACATAGGCTCCAATGTCACTTACCAACGGTGCTAGTCGGATGTGGGTGGCCAATAATGGTTGAAACACAAAAAACCAAAACAATGAGAAGTACACCATCATGCTCGCCACGACGTTAATGTGCAGATCTAGCAATAAAATGGGGGTAATGGCCAAGAGCAGCAACCCCAGGTACAAACCCGACCGCATAATAGCCATCACATAAAGGATAGGGTTAGCAGGAAGCCACCGTCTGGCGATGCCGAAAAGGCCTGGGGCGTCGGAATGTTGGCAGGTGGCACACTGTACCCGATCTAGTGGTTGGCCGCAATTTTCGCAGCGCATGACAACCTCCTTTGGAATACGACGCTATTGTGCAAACCGCGTGCTTAGGCTTACCGGGTAGCCCGGATACTAACCATATTTAAATCAGTCCCTTATCACGTGCGCATGCCACAGCTTCAACCCGATTGTGCACTGATAGTTTTCGAAAAATTTCCGTCCTCACATTTTTTACAGAACCCTCTGCAAGATGTAGCGTTTCGGCGATTTGGCGATTGGTAGCCCCTGTTTCAGCCAACGCCAGTAACTGTCGCTCTCGAGGGGTGATACTCTCCAAGCTAAGAAGCTCCCCAAGTCTTCCCTGCATTGTTGGGATTATCCAGGTATGGCCTCGAACAACTTCTTCAATGGCTTGTCCCACCTCGGCCACCGGAATGTCTTTTAATAGATACCCGCGTGCGCCCGCCGCCAAACCTTGGACGAGATAGTCATCCTTGGCAAACGTTGTTAACAAAAAACGTCTCCGGGCAAAGGCGCCGAATTTCTCTGGTGGCCCAGATGCCGTCTCCATCCCGCATTTGGATATCAAGGGTCAGCCAGATCTGCGGGCCACGTTACGCCTCAAGGTCTTTGAAGCGATTTACACCAACACGTGGGGTTACGTTTTCATCTCACGGGTCTCAACGAAGCCGAAACGGCCGCCTATGTCGCCCATCAACTGCAGCAGGCCGGCGTCACCCAAGCCCTGTTTACGCCGTCCGCCCTGAAAGTCTTAGCCGTCCAATCGCGGGGCTTGCCCCGCGTTATTAACCACTGGGCGACGGGGGCGTTGTTGGACGCCGAAAGTCAGCATTTGCGGATCGTGGACGAGCCCCAAATGCAACGGGCCGTGGGCGATTGGAGGGATGACGGATGAGGACCCGCGAAGATTTTCCTGTCGAATCCTGGTCGGACCGCCCGTGGGCGGTCGTCTGGGATCCTCAGGGCTTCCGCGAACCGGGATGTGAAACCGGCCCGGGGAACTGCCGCGACTCCGTGTTTGGTGGCCGCGTGCACCCACTGTTGCACGAGCCGCACCGGTAAGCCGTGGCGGCGGGCAACGGCCGCCGCATTCTTAATGT
>JAKAAL010000750.1 GCA_021802375.1 Bacillota bacterium
CCAACTCCCTCCCGGCGAATGGGCCGTGGCCGATCAGGCGCTGAAAAAAGCCTGGCCGGACTACCGGCCCACGGTACCAGCCGCCGCCATTGCGCCTCCTAAACCCCGACGCCCTGGCCGTCTCTGACCAAGTTCCCCCCGGTTCTCATAGGCCGCGCTATGCTAGTCCTGTACGACCACTCATGAGGGGGTAAACCATATGGCGACTCGCAAGCACCATCGATCGTCCGGCGGAACGCGCACGGAGCGCGAATTTCGCAGCTGCATGAGCAAAGAGTTGCGTGGCCACAAGGGCGAAAGCGCGGCGGCTCGAGGCCGTCGGCTCGGCCGCGCGGCACGGCATTGCCGCGTCTCTTAACGTGAGTCCAGAGCTTCCGGTCAAACGGAATCGAGCGCTCTGGCATTTCCTAATCCGAATATAAAATGTCGCTACGCAACGCCGAAGGCCCTTCAATGGATCATGGAAGGGCCTTCGAACATGGATCCCCGATTAGACGCCAAAATAGGTCCGATAGAATACCCGCTGTGCTTCGCGAATTTGACCACAGATCGCGGTAATCTCGGTATCCGAGGGCAACGGGGTAACACCGACCGCCACTTGCGCAAGCTGCTGACTCGCACGCTTCAAATGCTGCCCATCATAGGGATCTTGGGCAACCACATGCCGCGCCTCACGTAGCTCGGTCAACCACTGCTCGGCCTGGTCCGGCGGCAGTGCGCCATAATTCTTTTCGGGACTCCAGGCCACCCGTTCGAGATAGTTGGTGCGTTCGTCTGCGTCTTGAAGCCGAATGGCAATTTCTTGTCGGTCCCGGTCGGTCATACGCCCTCGCGTAAACCGAATGGACTCATCCGTGGCGCCCCATGCTAACGCAATGTCCTTGGGTGTCGGCAGCTGGGCGGTTAACGTGGCCACGAGAGGCTGCACTGCTCGGACCGCGACCAATCGGTCTTCAGGGGTGGCGGCAATTTTTTCCGGTGACCAATCATAGCGTTGGAGCGATTGGACTTCCGCGGCGACGCGTGCCAATTGATACCGGACTTCGTCCGCATTGCCTTGGGCCTGGGCTTGTTCCAGCGCTTCGGCAGCCGCTGCCATCGTCGCCAAATGATCTTTCGTGCAGGTCGCACAGGCAATGCCCCGCGCAATGTGGCTGGCATACGAATTGGCCGATAGCGGCGCGGATTCCATCAGCGTCGAAATCCCAGAGGCCGTCGATAAGGCGGGTACCCCGAACCCCGCCGGCACCGCCACCGTTGGCTCGGGAAGATTCGTGCTCGCCTGAAACACGGGCGGCTGAAATACGGGTGGCTTCAGCATCGGTGGCGTGGTCGGCATCGCGGACGTCGCATTCGATCGCATCTTCCCGCCCATCCAACGCACGACGGCTTGGCCTCCTGACCATACCAAATCGGTGATATCCGGCATGAGCTCGCTCCTTCCTTCTATACTAAAATCCTAGCATGATGGGAAAGGGATGGCGACAGATGACCGCGAAAGAAGCGCTCGACCACTACGCACAAGTGGTCGGCCCCGCGAAAGCCAACCAACATCTCGCCGTGGTGCGACAGTATTTAGCTTGGGGAGGATCCAATGATAGTCGCGTCTGGGCACGCTATGTGCAATGGCTCCAGACCGAGAAGCAGTATCAATCCGGCACGATCGCCTATCATCAACGGATTGTCCGGGCCTTTTTTCACGCCGCCGGCGTAGCCGTTCCCAAGGCCGCCTGGACGCATCAGGAGTCCGCGGATACGCGGGTTGCGTTTAGTGTGGACTGGATCCAACAAGCCATTCGGGTCGCCCAGAGGGAACAAACGGATCCGGTCGATGCCTGGATCCTCTGTCTCTGTACCACCTATGGTCTCCGATCGACCGAGGTGAGCCGGCTGCGGAACGACGATGTGGATTGCGCGACCCACCGCATTTTTATCCACACTGCAAAAGACGGGGAGGCTCGCTGGCAGTGGTTGCCTCCGCAAGTCGAATACCAATGGGCCATCGGAGGAAGTCAGGTCAGTCTGAAACGGGTCCATCAGACGCTGAAAAATTTGGCCGCCCTCGGCGATCTCCCCTTGGTTCCGGGCGCTGATATCCATGCCATTCGTCGGGGGCTCATCATAGCCTTGGACCAAGCAGGCGTGCCCGATGCGGCGACCGGCCATTTTATCCGGTGGAAGCTGAAAAAAGGGGCAAGTACCGACCTCTACCGGGAGAAGCATCGCTACAGTCACCCGACGCAGCTGGTGGAGGTTACGTCGGCGGCAATGCCAGCCGCGACATGGTCCCAGCCCCTACCCGGGGGTCGCGCCGAGGATGCGATGGTCTGGGATCATCACCCCTTTTTATCGGGGTGGGGCTTGGGGTGATTTTGGGGCGAATTTCTCGGAAATCACCCCAAAAACCAGACCTATCCGCAAACATCAGTTAAGCCCGATCGCACAACCATGCGCCCTGTAGGGACGGCGGTCGCGACAGCGTCTAACTCTTAATCAGCGGGTCTAGGGTTCGAGTCCCTACTCGCCCACCACACAAACCCCGCGCCCCGCAATGGATGCGGGGTTTTCCTGTACTCACAACACGCCTCGAAATCCCCTTCGGGCCGCACGAACGCCCGATAGCCGACCAGACGCCTCAGGATACGCCAAGACGAACCCCCACCGTCGAGACGACCTTGGGGAATGTGGGGAGCGGGCCGCAGAACGGGCCGCAGTGAGTCGGAGCCACGGATCGTGCATTGCCCTCTATGCTCGAGTCAGCACCCGCGACAAAGACCAAAATCCTGAAACTCAACTCCTGCCCTTGCGGCAGTTTGTCGGTCAGCATCCCGACTGGCACATTGCACAGACCTAAATCGACCAGGCCAGCGCGAATGACCTGCTCCATCGCACCGCCTGGCGGAAGCTCCAAGACGACGCCATTCAACACCGCTTTGACGCCGTGGCGGTCTTTAAGTTGGACCGGACCTTTCGGTCGGTCAAACACCTGCATGATACCCTCGCCATATGGGACCCGCTCCACATCGGGTTTCTGAGTAGCCAAGAGGGTTTTGGTACCACCACCGCCTTGGGGAGACTCCTATTGAACCTCTTGGCCAGCTTGGCTGAGTTCGAATTGGAGATGATTCGCGAGCGGGTTGTCGCCGGCATGGATCGAGCGCGGAAAGAAGGGAAGCCCATTGGACGGCCGAAGGGGATGGACCCGCAGAAGCAAGCACGCATGGACCAGATTCTTCCTCTTCTGCGTTCCGGTCGTGTGTCCTGGCGGCAGGCGACTTAGCAAGCCGGGGTGGCATTGAGTACGCTGCAACGCGATGCCCATTTCTCTATTTACAATCCGCCGAAAATCCCGGAATATGCTTTGTGGTCGTCGATCCCTTG
>JAKAAL010000751.1 GCA_021802375.1 Bacillota bacterium
CATCGAGGCGGGTATGAATGGGACACCATTGTCAAGACGGGACTAGCCGGAATTGGATTTCCCACCGAACGCTGGGAAGACTCACCCACCAATCTTTCGGGCGGTGAAGCTCACCGCTTACGGTTATTGCAAGTAATGTTGTCCGGAGCGGACATTTGGCTCTTAGATGAACCCACCAACCACTTAGACATCGTGACCATCGACTGGGTGGAAAACCAACTACGGCAATTCTCGGGTGCTGCGCTTATTGTTTCCCACGATCGATCGTTTTTAGAACATGTGGCGACCCGTATTATGAGTTGGGAAGACGGTTTCTTTTGGATCACCCATGGTGGCTATACCCAATACCAACACTTACGGCGTGAACGGTTGGATCAGGAAGCTACCAAATATACGCGGTATCTCGAAGAGCAGATCAGGCTTCAGGAATATATCAATAAGTGGCGGGCAGGCACCCGTGCCAAGCAGGCACAAAGTCGTGTCAAATCGCTTGAACGTTTGAACAAATCGATGGCTGGTCAAAATCTGCCCCAAAAGGCTGGGACCCTCACCTTGATGCATCAGGGGACCAGCCGCGGCGGATCCCTACCGGCGTTAGTCATTAACCAGTTGGCGCTATCCCAAGGCGATCGCCGGTGGGAACCCTTGTCCCTAAAGATTCCCGTCGGGGCTCGGATCGCGCTGGTGGGGCCCAATGGCACTGGGAAGACTACGCTACTTGAAGCATTGATGCGACCGAGCGGAGCCGTCCGTTGGCGTGAGGACATTACGGCTCGCTACCTACCGCAAACCGCCGTCAATCAGCTACCGGAGCAGGTGACGGGAATGCAGTATGCCTACGATATGGGACTCGAACGGGAAGAAATCTATTATGTGGGGGCTCGTTTCGGGCTGCCGGTGCCACTGTGGGATACCTTGATTCGAGGGTGGTCTGGGGGGGAACGCACACGACTTAAGTTAATCGAAACCTTGATGGCTCCGTCCCAGTGCCTCCTGCTCGACGAACCAACCAACCATCTGGATATTGGCATGCGTGAAGCACTCGAGGAGCTTTTGATCAACTACCCGGGCACGCTCATGATTGCCTCGCACGACCGCACCTTGCTCTCCAAAGTCTCGACCCATACGCTCTGGTCCTTAGGCGATTCATATGTACTAGAATCGACGCCATATCAAGAGGGGCGTAGTGTTCCCCTAAAACGTTAAGCTAACGGGCGGATGGATCTAGAAGAGGCTCCGCCATATAGAGCGGAGCCTCTTTTGTCATTTAGTAACGTTCAGCGACGGCTTTCATCTGCATAAATAACAAGAGATAGTCGGGACTTCCGGTTTTGGAGTCAGTTCCTGACATGTTAAAACCGCCAAACGGATGGGATCCGACCACAGCCCCCGTGCATTTGCGATTAATGTAAAGGTTGCCCACCTCAAAGTCGGCAATCGCTTTTTCGATGCGATCGCGGCGCCGTGAGTAGAGGGCCCCGGTCAAACCATACTCGGTGTCGTTCACAATCTCGAGGCCATGTTCAAAGTTTTTGGCTCGTACGAACGATAAGACTGGTCCAAAGATTTCTTCTTGTTCCAGTTTGCTCCCGGGCTCTACCTCGGAAAATATAGTCGGTTCGATGAAGTAGCCCGGATGGGGTCCCTTGTCACCACCGATAGCAAGCTTGGCGTGCTCTTTGCCCCATTCGACGTAGCCGAGGATCTTTTGATAAGCTCGTTCGTCGATAACCGGCCCCACATGCGTGGATTGAGCTTCAGGGTCCGCCAAAGTTAGCTTTTTAGTCCGTTCAACCGCCAGCTTCAACACCCGGTCATACACACTGTCCACGATAACTGCCCGTGAGCACGCCGAACACTTTTGCCCTTGGAACCCAAAGGCCGAGGCCACGATGCCTTCTGCGGCGGCGTCAAGATCGGCGGTTTCGTCCACTAAAATGGCGTCCTTCCCACCCATCTCAGCCACCACCCGCTTAACCCACTTTTGACCCGGAGCAACCTCGGCGGCTAGGCGGTTTATGCGTAATCCCACTTCTCGGGACCCCGTAAAACTCACGAACCGCGTCATGGGATGGGTGACCAAATGATCCCCAATTACACCGCCATCGCCCGGGACAAAGTTTAGAACCCCTGGGGGGAGCCCCGCCTCCTCCATAATTTCCACGAATTTTGCCCCAATTACTGGTGTCGGTGACGCCGGCTTTAAGACTATGGGGTTACCGGCCACGATGGCCCCCGACGACATTCCCGCCAAAATCGCCAACGGGAAGTTCCAAGGGGGAATGATAGCTCCAACGCCGAGCGGCACGTAAAATGCGGTGTCTTCTTCCCCCGGCAAGGGCGTAAGTTCCAGCCCCTCGCCAATACGTTCCATCTGCCTTCCGTAATACTCAAGGAAGTCAATGGCTTCCGCCACATCGGCGTCCGCCTCGATCCATGTCTTACCGGCTTCGTAGACTTCCCACGCCGATAGTTCAAATTTCTGTCGACGCATTAAGGCCGCCGCCTTGTAGAGATAGCGTGCCCGTTGAAATCCAGGAATCTTCTTCCATTCTGCAAAAGCATGCCATCCGGCTGCCAAGGCTTTATCAATCAAAGCCTTATCCGCCTTCGAAACTTTTCCCACGATCTCTTTGGGATTGGCCGGATTCGTCGAAATAATCTTGTCCGGGGTGTCGATCCGTTCCCCCCCAATAATGACCGGATAGGATTGCCCTAACATGCCCTTCACGGTCTTTAAGGCCTCTTCCATGGCCTTTTTGTTATGAGGCAACTCAAAATTCGTTAACGGTTCACTACGATAGCTGTCAATCGACATCGTTATGTACGCCTCCTAAACGCTCCGAGTGTCAGATGTAGCGTGTCCTGACCTCATGGTTTCATTCGCGCCCTCCGGTTGCTGGCTCCAGGTTTGTCTGCAGCTTATCAAACACGTTCGGTGACAAGCGGTCTAGGCGTCTCGCCCGCCCTTCTACCACGAATGCATGCTCAGTAGTTCCCGTCAGCGCAAACCCTTTAGCAATCCGGGATGTAGCGACACCGTAAGAAAATGTGCAGCGGGTCGGTGACACCTGAGTCAGGGTCGCATAGACTGAAAAAGCATCCCCTAATTCTAACGCATGCGAAAAGCTTGCGTGGGCCTCTTTAACCAAAAGTTCTATCCCAGCTGGGCGCAAGACTTGATAATAGTCCAACCCATGATCGGCAAGCCAAGCAATACGGGTTTCGCTAAACCAATCAAATACATGCGCATGATAAATGATACCTGCGGCATCAACCTCTGACCACCGCACCACACCCTGCCAAGTCGCCACAAGGATTCCTCCCACCAAAATCATAACAAAAAACCGCCGCAAGCGACGGTCAAATGGTAGCCA
>JAKAAL010000752.1 GCA_021802375.1 Bacillota bacterium
CGGTTTTTCTAACTAGGTGGATTAAGGTCGCACGGTCACTGTGGGCATCGCTCGCAGGCTTGGTCCAAAGTGATAGACGGCGATCTGGCCGCTACTGTTTAAAAACGCGACGTTACCGTTGGGTTCTAGCGCCATGGAGACGGGATTTCCCAGCGTGTCCGAAACTTCCGAAAGTATTTGGCCAGTACGAGAGACTAGGGCTACCCTACCATCGCCTCGATCCCAGATCACCCAGTTATTGCCGTCAGCGAGGAGCTCAGTGGGGCGGTGCAAAGCCTGCACGCCCGATCCGTTTTGAAAAAAGTGGCCCAGTAGTTTGCCCGAAGGGGAGTAGCGTGAAAGCACCCCTCCGTAGTATCCGCTAATCCATAGGCTTGACCGACCAATCGCTATTCCGTAGGGCGAGTCGGGATCTTTAAATGTGTTTAAGATCGTACCGTTTTTGGAGAGGTGAACGATCTCATGGTTGTCCGTGTCAGCGACCCAGATGCTGCCGTTCTTGGCAACGGCCATGGCTCGAGGGCCCAGCACTCCCTGGCCCCCAGGTTCCAGCCAGCCGACCACCCCGGACTGGTCAGAAGTCGTAGGGAACAGGATCAAAATCCGGTTATAGAGGCTATCTAACGCATAGACGACATTGCCAGCTACGGCAAGTTGTGTAATCGTCGTAGGCTTCTTGTTTCCAGGAACGGGAGGTACCGTCCAGCTGCCGAGTTCTTGGCCGCTGAGTGAGAAGTGAATAACGGTTCCGTTGGCCAGCGCCTCATAATAGCTGTGGCCGTCGGTCGCAAACGTGAGGGCCGTAGGATGTGGTTTGCCCGCCAGCGTCCCCACGTATGAGGGCCACTGAGAGATGGCAAAAGTTTTAGCCCGGAAATTTGTGACCAACATGGACCCGTTGGCTTGGAGTTGGATCTGTTCGGGATAGGGGACCGCTCCCTGCTGTAAATAGGTTCCGTTGGAAGTGAAGCTTTGCACTCGGTTGTTTAAAGTGTCGGCGACAAATACGGTACCGTTTGTGGCCACGGCAATCCCGCTCGGTCCATCAAATTGGCCGTTTCCGTCTCCCCATTTGCCCCACGATCCCAAGAACTTGCCCGTTGCACTAAAGTGCAAGACCCGCTGCGTTCCACTATCAGTTACATATACGCTGCGGTTGGGGGCGACCGCGATCCCCGAAGGCGCCACCATGCCCGAGCCAGTCGTGCCAAAGTGGCCGAAGCTTCGGATGAGGTGACCGCTCGCGCTGAATTCCTCAATGCGAGCATTGCCTTGATCGGCCACATACAGGGTGTGTTGGGGTGACCACGCGGCGGCCGACGGCATGTTCAAGTCGCCGGTGGCTGAGCCAGGCGTACCAAAATGCGAAATTTTATTGCCTACCTTGACCCAGATTTGGTCTCCGTCGGTATTGACCACTGCGCTGTACGTCGTGGATCCTCCCGCCGTTTGGGCGATGGGGGCCGTCGAACCCGAGACGGATTCGGGAATTTCGGGGATGACGCGGGCACTCTCGGCCAGCGCCGCCAAGGGCGGTTGGGTCCAAGGGGTAGGCGTAGGATTAGGGAAACCCGTACGACTTCCAAAGTCAGGCCGCAAAGGGGTGCCGTGGCTTCCAAGCGGGACAACTTGGATGACAAAATAAGGGTTTCCCCCGATAGGGTGCTCCTTGCTGTTGCCGGAGGAGGAAAGCGTGGAGGCCGACAGCTTCACCGAGTAAAAGCCGTGCCTAGGGTGCACCACTTGGGTTTGACCTTGGTCATTTACTAACAGCGCGCTTGCGCTGTAGGCGTGGACGCGACCGACAATGGCCGGCGATCCTTGATCCCAAATGACCGAAATAAAACGGCGTGGGGCTCCGAAGTTGACCACGTCCATGGCCGCGGGGTTGGTGCCAGAAAAGGGCGGGATGTAGCGAGACAGATACCGCGCACCGCTCAAGTAGCGGATCAAGGTCTGATAGGCGGTGTATGCGGGCCGTGGCTTTTTAGTGGCAGTCAGGAGACCAACCGGTCCGTTGAATTTGTTCAGCTTGGGGGGCTCGGGTAGCTGATAGACTTCAACGCGACTGGTATAGGAAAGGCTGTCGGCCATTTCTTCAACAATGAAGGCAGCCTGTTGCGCAGGCGTGACTCCCGGGTCGTTTTTGGGGGCGATATAGCCTTTGACGGTCGGGGTCACATTGCTTTCGCTAAGCCAAATGGGCGTGTCGGACAGGCCATGCGCCGCTAAGATGCGACGGTAACGCGAGTAGATTTGCTGGTTGAAATTGATCGTATTGTATAGATTGAGGTCGACCGCGTTGAAGAAGTCATGATGGGTGGATGCTCCACGCAAGGCGGCCAAGTCGCTAATCAAGCGGGCGCTAACGTGACCGTGCGAATACCAATAGGGCGTAGCTGGCAGCAAGATGTGAGCATTGGGGTCGCCCGCGTGGGCGGCCAGGTATGCCACTTTGACCATCTGCGCAAATTGGTTGAGGGTGCCATTCCAAGTGTTAAAGTGTCCCGATGGAATGCTGATTTCGTTGCCGATCACCCAGGTGTCGATCATGCCCGCATAGTGACGGGCGAGGCGGTAGACAAAATTCCCCCAGGTGTTCTTAGGGCTGTTCCAGGCATCGTAAAGTCCCTTCGGAACGGAGCTGTTGGGCTTTACCCGGGCCCATCGGGGCGTGGAGACCAACACGCCCACGGGCATTCGTCCGGCTTGCACTTCGGTCAGCAATTGGGAGTCATTCTTGGTGAAAAAGTTGTTCCACACCCCGGGCGCTGGTTCCAATGATCCCCAAAACATCGTGATTCTTTCCCAACCAATGCCTAAATTGGAGGCCGCTCGGGGATCGGCATAGGCTTGGGCAGCACCGAATCGATAGTCGGGATGTCCAGGGCTGGCCGTGATGTAGGGGTTCTTAGCGGCGTGAGCGGTAGGCTGGGGCGAATTGCTAGCCCAGCTAAGGGCAGTAATGATGGCGAGAGCGCTGACTTGAAAGATCGTTCGTGTTCGCACGTGCTTAGCCATTGGTGGTGTTCTTCCCCTTAGTCGTTCGCTTGGGAGCGAAAAAATCTCAAATTTCCATGGAGTTTCGTAACCAAGAAAACAATTTCCTGCTTGCAATTCCTGGAAAACATGTTCTTCATTGAAAAAATTTGGCCAACGCAGGCAATCTGCTGCCTTAGCCAATCTTTCAGTAAGTTGTTGCCATCTCGTTGGGCTGAGGACTCTATTAGATGCTCTGGTCCTAGAGCCATGGTCAGGAGGAGTGGCGGACGAGCGATAGTGGCAATGGTTGGGGCCACTATGCCAAAAGGGTTGGGATGAAGGGATGAAAGCCGTTGTCCAAGTTTTCTTCGGCGAC
>JAKAAL010000753.1 GCA_021802375.1 Bacillota bacterium
GATTGCCAAAACCAAACCCATTTGCGCAAAGGCTAGCAAAAAGCGCGCATCTTCCGCCATCAATTTGAAATCGCAAGCCAAGGCCACGCCAGCTCCAGCGCCCGCAGCCACACCATTAATCGCGGCCAGCGTCGGCTTGGGAAAGTCGGCCAGAGCCAAAATGAGCGGGCTGTAGTGCTGGCGCATATGTGCTTCGATGGCAAATTCCCGCGCCTCTCCCAACTCTGCCAAATCCTGGCCTGCCGAAAAGGCACGACCGCTACCCGTCAACACCACCACCCGCACGTGGTCATCGGCCCGGGCCACCTCTAGGTTCTGCCGGAGCGCCCGCAACAGCTCCACGCTAAAGGCGTTTAAAGACTGCGGCCGATTGAAGCAAAGGGTGAGCACGCCATCTTCCCGTGTCGTCACCAAAGTTTCGCTATTGGCATAGTGCATCTCAAAAAATCCCCTTTTACGATGGACTTGGCTCCGTCTGAACGGCTTTTAAGTGCATGCATATTTTACGCCGTCTCGGCCATGCTTTGAACGGAGGTGGAAGATATGGGTAAGGTCATTGCCACGTTCCGCAATGCCGACGACGCGGAGCGAGCGGCCGATGAATTGCGAAAGTCGGGATTTAGCGAAAAGGATATTTCCATGGTGTCCAAGGACCAGAAGAAGACGAATCACACGGAAATGCACAACCTCACCAGTGGTACCGCAACGGGTGCGGGGATTGGTGCTGGTGTCGGCCTGTTGGCCAGTGCTGGACTGCTCATAGTTCCCGGAATTGGTCCCTTGTTAGCGGCAGGTCCGCTGGCGGCCACGCTGAGCGGAGCCGCCCTGGGCGGCTTGACCGGAGCCTTTGTGGATTGGGGTATCCCCAAAAAGGAAAGTGAGCATCTGCAACGTGAAGTGCAAGAGGGAAAGGCCGTGATCTTGGTCCATTCCGACCGTACCAACGAAGCCGAGCACATCTTGGATCGCCATGCTGAAGAAGTTAAGGTGCTGGCCTAAGAGCGCTCCGCCGACAAGAATGCAAGGGAAAGGAAGCGTTGATTATGGCTACCATTCGCTGTACGGTTGACAATTGTTTTTATTGGGCACGCGACAATTATTGCGGTGCAGACACCATCCTCATCACCAGCAATCGAGCCGCCGAACGCTACCCGGAGGGCGTCGACGCACCTCAGACAAGCCTCATTGTCAATGACATCGGGGAGACGCCGGCCGAATCCTGTCAGGAAACCGCCTGCAAGACCTTTAAGAATCAGAAGAATCACCACTAAACCAAGGCGTGCCGGGGTTTTTCCTCTGGCGCGCCTTTCGTCTACTCGTTTCCGGCCCGCTCAGCCTGGTCCCATCGGTTGCCTCCCCTGCGCTTAGCCTGATACATAGCGCGGTCTGCCTGTTCGATCAGGTCTTCCGCACGTTGCCCTTGATGGGGACCCAAGGCTACGCCCACGCTCACCGTGGCTTTGGGCAAGTCATGAGGCCAATCGAGCGTTTCGACCAACGACTTCGCCAGGCGGACGGCAGAAGCCTGGGTCATCCGAGGACAGGCAATGAGAAATTCATCGCCGCCGTAGCGAATCACAACTCCCTGGTTCGCGGTTGTTTCGATTAGATGACGGGCTAGCGCTTCTAAGGTTCGATCCCCTACCAAATGACCGTGCTGATCATTGATGCGCTTAAAATGGTCGGCATCGACAAAGAGTAGGGCCAGCGTATCCCTTCCAAGTGGCAAGTTGGTTAACCACTCGTCGATGAAGCTAAACCCGTAATCCCGATTCCAACATCCCGTTAAGGGGTCCATCGATCCTCTGGTGCGTTCCGATTCTAAATCCTCGGTGAATGCCCACAGCACCGATAGGGCGTCACGAACCATGGTCAGTTGTTGAATGTCTCGCTCGCCGAATGGAATTTGGCTGATGGAGTTGTCGAACACGACCGCCGCATGACGGCCACGCGTCGACAAAGCCAAGATGATTACCGTGCCTTCGATTTTTTCTTCGAAGTCAGCCTGCGGGGGCCAGGGCTCGGGGTCTACCCTTGGCATGTCGTCCGAATAGGTAAGGCCTGCACAAAACCGGCGCCACCCGCTCGCTGTCTCACCCAGGATGAGACAGCGATCGAGCCCGAGCGTCGTCTGGATATGATAGCACACGGCCTCTAAGATGTGGTCTGCACTGAAATCTTTTTGATAGTGTCGGTGAATGTTCACGCTTGACATCAAATAGCGTCGTTCCAAAAAAGTGTTCCTGGCCGCTTCCGCATAACGCAGGGCGCCTGCCAACAATAGCGGCATCTCCGCCGCTTCCAGCGTTTCGAGCCAGCGAGCCAAGGCCTTGGTAGTTTCCCAGTTTAGGCAGCCCATGAGTCGATCGCCGCATACCAAAGGAATATCCATCGCCACCAAGCCCGTCTCCGAGCTTTCACGCACCTGGGATACACGGGTGCGACATGCATTTTGAACGCCGGCGTATCCTTCAATGGGCCGCGTGTTGGTCAAGTCCATGTGGACATCCACCAAGGTCGTTCCTCGATCATCTACCCATATTCCACCATGAAGCATGCTTCCGTTTGCCTGAGTAAAAAACAGCCCCAGGCGACCGCATTCTGGGCCCAGGGACGCATACAGTTGGGAGCTTACATTGACATGGAGAAGAGACAGGGGATAGGAGCCATCATAGCGATAACACAGATCGACCCACTGGCGAAAATCACCTCGCTGCTTCATGGTCGTCGTCCTTCCCTTGCATGTCCTATTCGGTCAGCCTAGCTTGCAGGTCATCATGCTCCTGAATTATTGCCGACCCGATCCGAGGAAGCCAGGCCACTCACTATGTTCGCTTATATAACTCGTTTATTTATAGGTTGCTTACCCAGACCACATCATTAAAGTCCTGTACCAACTGCGACTTTTCTACGTTGGCCTGATCGATGGAGCGTCCCTCCCAGGCCATGGCAAACAAGTTGGCAAGTCGCCTAGCAAAGATTGCTTCGTAGACGGGCCAGTGGGCAAGCATAGGCTCCGTTCGCCCTCGAGCCATCGCCTCCTGCACCACCCGACCGTCAATGGCAGGTGTGAACTCCGCGAGGGCGGCAGAACTCCTTGCAGGCCACGACAAGATCCGGTGGGCGACACGGCTTTGTGCATCTGCTTGACTCAGCTTCTCGACCAGGTCCCAAGCCAACTCCGGATGTTTGGAGGTTTTCGGAACGGCCAAGAAACTGCCTCCCACGAAAGTCGCCTGTGGCCACCTGGAACTCGCCGGAATGGCCGCCACGCCGAAGCGGCTGGCCGCCTCGCGGCGACTCCCTGAGTGCCTAAAGTCCATCTCATCCAAGGAGATCGGTCGGCTAAGATA
>JAKAAL010000754.1 GCA_021802375.1 Bacillota bacterium
CCTACCGCCTTCGCCACCTCTGTAAATTTTACAGAGGTGAACCGATTACCGTTGCGAATTCCTGCCTGTTCTTTCAGCCGTTTAATCAACCGGGCCTGCTCTATGGGATTCAATTGCCGCCGCAATACGTTATCGGCGATCAGACGACTTTCGGCTTCTGGAGGATCCACATCTTGGATTTCGACCGGGACGGTATCCAGTCCGAGTGCCAACGCCGCTTTAAGCCGATGATGCCCGGCAATGACGATAAAATCGGAGGTTGCCAGAATCGGGTTGAGCAGGCCCCGCTCGGCAATATCGGCTTGCAAGGCTTGGTACACGTCATCGGGCAACGGATCAAAAATCCTGTTGGTCGGATTCGGTAGGAGTTTGTGGGGATCAATGAATGAGGGCATCAGGTTTCCTCCTTGAATTTTTTTTAGGTCACCCGTCAACAAAAAAAACCCCGCCCTCACACGAGAGAGCGGGGCAGCCTGACTCACGGTCCGTGTCTTCCTTGCCTATTCTCCCCTCTGAGGGTCCTTGTGACGGTCTTGGTTTCGTGCCCTGCCCCCTAAGGGAGCGGTTCCACCCTTAGAAATTCACGGGGGTTGGCACCGGACAGGCGACCGGATTATACGTCGGCAACCCCTGCACATATTCATAGCCGGGATCATAGGGCACACATCCGGTGGGATCCGTCGCCCCACCCAGGTTACCGGGACCGTATGGGAGGTGGTGACCGAAATACACATGTGGGTGTTGCACTTGTTTATGCACATGTCCGATGGCTTCATGAATCGTGTCCTGCACCATTTCCGCTCGCTGCCTAGAGCAACAACCGGAACGGTTTGTCAGGCATGATCCACACAAAGCCTTATACACCAGACCGACTTCTCGTCATCGACGGCAACAGCTCTTTGCGCGACTAGTTTTTATGCCACTTGTGGGTATCTGTTGGGCCGTGGTACGAGGAAGTTGCCAAAATTCTTCTAAACTAGTTGCAAACAGTTCTCTTGGGTTATATAATAGAAACTGAACAGTCGGTTTGCACACGGAGGAACGAAATGCCGAAAATATCGGAAGCGCAGCGTCTGGATAGACAACGAGCAGTCTTAAAGGCGGCGGAAACCGTCTTTTCGCGTCACGGATTCGCTGAAGCCACCATCGACGACATTGCTCAAGAAGCCGGCATTAGTAAGGGCTATGTATACACGTACTTTCCGACTAAGGAGGATATTTTTCTCGCTGTGGTGCGGGATTTTGACGATGCCACAGCCCGGTGGCGCCTCCTGGGGGATAACGTTGCGAGCACTCGAGGTATGCGGCCAGAACAACGGCTGATGGCCTTGTGGGACACCATAGCAGCCCAGTGGTCAATTGAAAGCCTAAACCATGTAAAGCTGCAATTGGAAATCTGGTCCCAGTCGTCGCGCAATCCACGCTTACAAGAAGCCCTCGACACCCGGTCATCACGAAGCCTGCGTCTCGTGGAGATTATCTTGGAAGAATCGGCACCCAGCTCCCTTCAAGAGAAGGATTACTCACCCTTTGCCCGACTATGGTGGGCTATGATTGATGGACTTGTGCTGTACTGGATTGGACATGGAACCACGCCTTCTTCGAATGAACTGGAGAACCTTCGTAGCACTGTTAGTTTGTTTCATCAGCGATTTTTCACGTCTCCTTGAAAAGGGGTGAAAAAATGAAAGAGCCAAAAGAACAGGTCAAGAAGCCGGACGTGCAGAACTTGCGTCCAGTAAATTCCACCGAGTTACAGGACATAGAGTCTGAACGCCGCGTGGTTCGATGCGTGGTGCGTTGTTAAATACGTCAACAAGAAGGGCAATAGCCCTTCTTGTTCTTAATGTATTGCGCTTTACTGAAATTACTTGATAGGCGGACACAGCCATGGTGGATACCATTGTCGGACTAATAGGAGGAACGATTTTGTTTTGGTTCATCATGCCGATCATTCACGAACTCGGTCACGCCTTGGCAGGATGGATTGTCGGATTACAACAAGTACGTATCCACTGGCGCTGGCCCACACTCAAAACCACCTGTCAATTCACGCGGTCCAAACCAGAAAATTTTTGCTTCTCGGTGGGTGGCGTCGTCACCCAGGGCATTTTTGCAGCTGTCGTCGTAACCGTGATGCATAGTCCTATAGTCACAAGTTTGGTTGCAAGTTACGGTGTCATTATCGCCATCAACTTGTTGCCCCTATGGCCGGCCGATGGCTACTATCTCCACACTGAGGTTTTCACGGAGAGCAAGATCACCCGTTGGGCACTATGGATCCTGTACGGGGCGGCGGCCGTATTCGCGCTAACAGTATCCGTTGGGGTGCTGTCCAGTGAAAGATTTCATGGCTTTGCGTTTTGGTGGGTATGCGCCGTAACAATCCTGGCTGTTGGCATGAGTGTCCGAAGGACTGTCATCATGTATGCCGTGTCGTATAAGGGGGACGTTCGTCATGTGGGCCATTAGGCGTACACCATCAGAGATTTACGTGCGGGACGATGCTGGGATGTATTGGAAAGCCGATTGCACCCCGATTATTGACTTCGGAGGGCTCATGGAAACAGTGCATCCTCCGGTTTTTGATTATGTATTCGTGCCGTATGAACCTCCCGATATGATATTTATGGGGTTGCCGTTTGGCGACAGGTCACGCCGTCCACATTCCACCGTAGGTACTTTCCCCCGACTCATGCGAACGGCAAGTTCGGCCTTCCCAAACACCAACACCTTTCCTGCTAATTCTCCAATTAACCTCTATGATGTTGACCGGATGGCGACACGAAACTGCGGCCGCTTGTGGGATATCGGTGATATATGTGGCAGAAGCCGCTCCACGCTTTCTTCCATAATTGCACGGATCGTGCCAGAACGCATTCCCATTGTGTGTGTCAGTGGAGACCACGCTTGCACGTTCGACGTGGCCACTGCGTTGACTGACGTCTTGGTAGAACCGTTAACGGTGTGGCACTTTGATGCGCACTTCGATCGTTACTCACTACCAGGAGCGGCTCCTGCACTAGATCATGGAAATTTTATCAGCTACTTGGAACGAGCCGGTACGTTTCGCATTGTTCATATTGGAGTTCGCGGGCTCCGCAGTCGAAACCTGGTGGTTGATGCGGAATTTGACGCATTGCCGAGCAGTCAATTTAGCTTAGAGCGATTTCAGCAACTCGTTGAAGCGATTCCCCCTACAACCAGTTATTTGTCGTTTGATATGGACTGTCTTGATCCTCGGGACTTTCCATGGGTCGATTTTCCGATTCCGAATGGTCTTCCGGGCCGGATTATCGAGGAAGCCATCCAATGCCTATTTCAGTCACATCATCATATCGTAG
>JAKAAL010000755.1 GCA_021802375.1 Bacillota bacterium
TGCGTGGCCTTGGCCTTCGGTGATCTTAAGAATGTCTTGGCTATAATCTAGCCACCAATTAACCAACACGGCGCGCATCCCGGCCTCTGCCATGGGCTCCATCGCCTCTTGCAAGGCTCCCACGTTCCCGCCATGACCATTCATGATCACGACATTGCGAATACCCCACCGTGACAAGTTGGTGCCCACTTCCGCCACATACTGGCTAAATGCTCGGTTAGACACGGAAATAGTTCCCGGCCACACCTGGAGGTCCCAAGTATGCCCATACGGAATGGGGGGCAACACCACCAACCGATCCGTAAACCGTTCCTCGAGCTTGGCGGAAAATTGCCATGGGGCGATGTTATCGGTTCCCAAAGGGCAATGCATCCCGTGCGCCTCGACGCTCCCAGTTGGCAAGATTGCGGTGTCGATACGGTTTAACACTTTTTCCTGAAAAGACTTCGTGGTAAGCTGTTCCCAATACACCGCATTCACCTGCTTCCTTCTTCTACTTTATTCCGAGGCCTCTCTCTGTTGAACTCCGGCTTGAGCCTTACGAATCCGGGACATGAATCCCCCGATACTCCCGGTTTCTTTTGCCGTTAAGCCGCCCCACCCCACCTGACTCACTTTCTCCATTAAACCCAGCGCTTCAGTCGCTTGGATTTTCAGCTGGAATAATTGATCGGGCCGCATTGCTTCAGCAGATGGGATGGGTTTCTCCTCTAGTTTACCAGTTCGCGTGGGTTTAGCCATAGGGTTCCGTCCTTTCGACCTTAGGTTCCGTTCTGATCATCATGCCCTATTTCCTCCCACATTATGGGAAGCCTAACATTCGAATTTTCTGAATGAGGACCGCGCTATACAGCGACCTTGTCGTAGGTTTTTGCGGCATGGTTTCCCTCGGAGATAGCAGTGCCCTAACTATAAGAAGCCGCCCGGCTTTTCCGAGCGGTCCTCAACGTTCGGTACATTTGAAAATCGGCGCCGCTTTATTTAAGATTCGACAAGAACGGCACCAAGTCCTTGATCGCAGCGGGTGGTAGGTTGAGTTGGGGCATGCCACCCTTGGGGTTTTCTAATTGCGATTGGATTTGAGCCGGGCTCAGAATACTTCCGACATGCGACAGATCCGGGGGATAGATCCATTGCCCAGTCGGCGTCTTGATGGCACCCTTATTATTGCCACCGAGACCATTGATATAGTGACAGGTGGCGCAGGAGGTCGCAAAGATATTGTAAGGCTCTTGGGCCGTTAGGGTGTTATGAGCGTACACACCGTTGGCCGTAAAATATCCTAAAAACAGCATGCCAAACATCAACATACCGAGCATCAGGGGCCGTTTTAGCAAACGTCGTTCCGGGTAGCGATCAATGAACGGTACCAGGTAAAGCGCCATGACTCCAATGGCCGGTACCCCAAACATTAAGACCAAGTCAAACTTCACCAGGTGTAAGACACTCCAATAGTATCCGCCGACGTCAAAGAAGTTCTGGACCCAATAGAAATACCAGTCAGGTGCGGGCTGGTAGGCCCAGTCGCCGGGATCCGCCACATGGCCCAAAACCGGATGGACAAAAATAGAAAACACGAACAGCACCGCAACCGCGACCAGTCCTACCACTAATTCTTTTAACAGATGCTCGGGCCAGAAGGGCACGACCCCTTTGTCTTGATATTCTTTAGCCTTATGTTCGTGATCGCTCATGATTAACCCCCATTACTGCTAATAGGGCCCCGTGATGCCTTGGCGCCGGATCATTAGAAAGTGCAACCCCAAAAAAGCTATTAACATAGCGGGTAAGAACAAGACGTGAATAGCGAAGAATCGGGTCAAGGTCGCCGCTCCAATCTTGGACCCTCCCGATAAAATCTTGAGCAATGCGGGCCCCACGAAGGGGACATATTTGGTAAAGCTGACCCCAACCTGGGTCGCAAAGTATGCCTTTTCATCCCAAGGCAACAGATATCCCGTAAAACCAAAGCCTAGAATTAGAAGTAACAGAGTGACTCCTACAATCCAGTTAAGCTCCCGGGGTTTCTTGTACACGCCCATCCAATAAATGCGCAACATATGCAACGTCACCATGATGATAATTAACGAGGATCCCCAATTATGCATACTTAAGAGCTGAAGTCCAAACAGTACGTGGTGCATGAGGTATTTGGTCGAGTTGTACGAATTGATGATGTCAGGTACGTAGTACATGGCGAGAAACATCCCGGTCACGAATTGAGCAATAATTAAGAGGAAGGTGACCCCACCAAAGCAATACACAAAGGCGGACACCTTTTCACTGGGGTTGACGTGAGCAGGCACCGGGTGATCCGCCATATCGCGCCATAAGGGGGAGACCATGAGGCGATCGTCAATCCACCTCACTATACGCGTATACATCGCTCACAACGCCTCCACTGCACAAAGTGTAACAACCGTTCCTTACGCTTCCTTGAGACAGGGCTCTTTCGGTGATTCCGTGGTCCGCTGATGGGCGTGGGTAAACGTCGATTCACGTGCCACCCACACATCGTTGGCCACCACTTTCCAGCGAAACACCCCCAATGGGAGTGGTGCCGGACCTGACACATTCAGCCCGTCTACCGTATAGACGCTGCCATGACACGGACAATGGAATTGATTGTCCGCCTGAATCCAGTTGACGTGACAGCCCAAATGAGTGCAGATCGGGGATAGAATGTAAAAGGAACAGGAGCCACCAATGTATCGCAAATAAGCATAGTCCGAAGCAGGTAGCTTGGCCCAATGATCCACCTCAACATAGGAGTAGGGTGCTTTGACGACCGTTCCCACCCCTCCCGTACCGGCTTGCACCGACGTTTGCTGGAGGCCGGTTTCCGCTCCCAAGTTCACCCACACCGGAGCCGCCTTATGGAACGCAGGCGTTATGGCGGCCCCCACCGAGGGGATCGCCACCAAGATCGCGATGATTCCCATCACCACATTGAGCATCCAGTTAAAGAAGTCACGTCGCGTCCAACCGGCCTTTTGCGGTTTTTTACCCGCCACAGCCACCCCTCCAGGTGAGAACATTGTGATTATTTGTGGGACAATATTTCCCTATATTCCCACTTCAACTATAGTTAAGTAGGATTGCCACGTCAATAAAATATACTTTACTTTTTTCACGCAAATCAAAATATCATTGAACCTTCCACCTTAATTTGCAGGGGTGGATTCTCCGCAACACCAGACCCTGGATTATTAACAGCCGCGGGCTCCGATGTAAACACCAGAGGTTTCAAGCGTATTGGAATTAAAATAATGATTAGTCTAGATGCCAGCCGCGACCAGTCCAATAAACGCAAGGTAAAAAAGTCCCGCCGTAAGCAAAGATC
>JAKAAL010000756.1 GCA_021802375.1 Bacillota bacterium
GAGTTGGAGTCTAGTTTTCGCGGTCTTGGCACGGGTGTCAAGTCGGCCAGCTTCAGCGTTGCGACCAAGACGCCCGTGACCGATAGCATTATCGGAATTAGCGCCACGGTAACCTCATTGCTGGGTAAACCCGTGACTTCGCCCATTGTCTGGTCGGTGACGGGATCTAACAGCAAGAACGCCATCATCGAATCCACCGGAGTAGACAGCGCTAACTTCGCCGCCATGGCTCCGGGCACATATACCATCAGTGCAGCGGTCGACAACGCCGTCAGAACCACCACCATTACCGTAGCGTCGTCATCCAACTCCCAGCCAGGTTAGGAGATTTCTGCCTGAGGGGCCTAAGAGGAACGGGAATCGCCCTACCAACCCGTGGCGGCGATTCCTCTTTCTTTGACCGGGATAGGGATGGTCGCCAGGAGCATACAAGCCTTACCGAGGACTGGGCGCTGAAGCAAACGGCTGGAGATCCCAAACAGAGATAGAGCCAAAAATTTCGCGCCTCTACAACACCCGGACCGGATTGATAAAGACACCATGAAAGGATGAATCCATATGCCTATCTTAGAAGGAGAACGTCTCAGGCGACGGGTCGAATACCGGCGCACACTTCTGAATCATGCGGCGCTCACCTGGCAGTACGCCTTGCAACCCAAGATAAACACCCAAGGGCAATTGCTGCCCTTGAGCGTGCCCACCGAGATCTCCGTGGGCACGACGCCTCTGGTCGTATCCATGTCGCTTCCTCGACGGGAGGTTGCAAAGACGGACCGGGCGCACCTTTGCCTGAGCCCTGGCGCCGAGGCGCTCATCTTTATTGACGGCCAGTTGGTTGGAGGACTTGATCGTTTTCATGGCGGCTGGCCCTTGGCTCAACTATCCGGCGAGTTGGTGGAGGTCGTCTATGATGCCGGGCCCACCCGCCAACAGGTGGCCCGCGTCCGCGATTGGCAAGTCGTCACCCAACATGAAGAGACGACAGCGCTTAGCCTGGACGTGGAAGCCGCGTTGTCCGTGGTACGCGCCTTGGGTGAAAACAGCGATTTAGGCTTACAGATTTTGCGCGCACTCGACGTCCACCTGTCTGGCATTGACCGCCTCGAGAGCGTCGAAGCAATTCGGCGAGAGGCCACACCCCTGCGTCAAGACATCGATCGGGCACTCGCCCCCTTAAGCCCCATTCGCGTCGGTCGAGTCTTTGCCGCTGCCTACTCCCATCTGGACGCATCGTGGTTTTGGACCTTTGCCGAAACCCGCACCAAGTTTCGAAGAACCATGGCCAATGCCGTTCGCTATCTGGAATCTTTTCCAGAGGCCGTCTTTCACCAGACTCAGGCCTGGGCCTTTTTTGAGTTGGAAGGGGAAGATGGCGCCTTGTTTGCCCGTATCCGGGATTTGGTCGCGCAAGGGCGAATTCATCTTGTCGGCGGGATGTGGGTAGAGAGCGATGTGCACTTGGCATCAGGGGAAACCATCGCTCGCCAACTTCTGTACGGACAGCACTACTTTTTTCAGCGATTTGGACGCATTCATCGGGTGGGCTGGCTGCCCGACAGCTTTGGCTTTCAAGCCAGTCTACCCCAAATCTTTCACCAAGGCGGGTTGCATGCCTTTGTCACGCCCAAGTTGAACTTAAACGAAAGCAATAGGTTACCCCATAATGGATTTCGTTGGATGGGAATCGACGGGACGGAACTGACCACCATTCATTACCAAAATCCCCTGCACAACTATGACGGACAGATGGAAGCCGAAGAGGTTACCGAAACCTGGAAGAGTTTTCGCGACAAAGGCCGCCAAGCGGAAGCGCTACTGACCTTCGGCCATGGCGATGGCGGCGGCGGGCCGACCCTGGCCATGGGCGAACGTCTGCGCCGGCTGGCCCATCTGGGCGGGATACCCAATGTGCGCCAAGGCAACATTGACACCTACCTGAAAGATATCGACCCACATACGCTCGCCTCCTACCGGGGAGAACTGTACTTCGAGTTGACTCGGGGCACCTATAGTTCTCAGGCTCGGCTCAAGGTGGCCCAGCGCCAGGCCGAAAGATTGCTGCAGGCGGCAGAAGAAGCCGCCTCCATGGCCTCTCTCATGAAAGGTCAGCCCTACCCCGAGAAGCTATTGAGAGACCTCTGGCAAGAGCACTGCCTCCTCCACTTTCACGATGTCCTGGCCGGAACCGTGCCCGGTTTGGTCTATCAGGACGTGATGGGCCGTTGGCAGAAGGTGATGGACCAGGCCCAGGGCGTCATAGATCAGGCATTAGGGGAATTCCGAGGACCCTTGGCCCTTTGGGCCGGCAGTCGCGAATTTCGCGGGGTAATCCGCCTGCCTTCCCACCACCCCTGGGCCAAAGCATCGAGCCAGAGCCAAGCGGATGGCGACTCGGCTTGGTTGCCCCTCTGTCTGCCCGCTCATAGTGTGCAGTCCATGGAACCTGCCCCCCTGGAACCGGTGCCGGTCACCGTAAAAACCTTGCCCGATGGCCGCATTCAAGTGCAAAATGCCTATTATCGTCTCTTAATCGGAACCGATGGCGAGATGCAGTCGCTCCTCCTTTTGGGATCATCGGAGCGAGAGGTCCTGGCAGCTCCCACCTATTTCGGGTTCTATCCTGATCGCCCGATGCGCAGTGACGCTAACATGCACGCCTGGGACGTCGATCACCTGAGCCTTCTCCAAGGCCTTCCCTTTGCCCAAAACGCAGGCGTTCCTAAGGTGGTCACCAAAGGCCCATTGGTTGTTCGCATTGAGGCTACCACCATCCATGACCGCTCGACGCTTACCAGAACCTATCACATCGACGCGCAGACGCCTTTTCCGGCCATCGAATGGTCCGCTGATTGGCATGAACACGAACGTTGGCTCAAGTGGTGGATCCCGCTATCCGTAAACAGTGAACGAGCCACGTGCGACATCGCCTGGGGGACCGACACTCGGCCCACCCATTCTTCTACTCCCTGGGACGCGGAGAAGTTCGAAGTCTACGCGCACCGCTTTGTGGACCTTTCCGAAGGTGATTTCGGCGTCGCAATATTCAACTCCGATCGATACGGCCATGCCTTTCAAGGAAATCTGGTGGGTGTCACCTTATTGCGCTCCCCGATCTCGCCCGATGAAAACGCCGATCAAGGCAGCCACTACTTTCGTCTGGCTATCTATCCTCATCGCGGCGCCTATCCCTTGGGCGAGGTACAAAGTTGGGCAGAGTCCTTTCAATCCCAGCCCATCCTGTCTCGGGCCCACGGTGACCTCCCGGTAGACGGGTCCAAATGGTTTCGGTGGCAGGGTGCCGTCGCGGAGTTGACAACCATAAAACGGGCAGAAAGCGGGGAA
>JAKAAL010000757.1 GCA_021802375.1 Bacillota bacterium
CTGATATCGGGAGGAATTGTGAATGTGCTGATGAATGGACAAACCATGCAAGCGATTCCGGTGACGGATGTGGCCGCGTTGGAGCCTTCCTCGACGGCGGCAGGGATTTCTCAACCCGGAGCGAGTGCGTATTAACACGAAGGCAAGCCAATGATCAAAAAGGGAGGTGATTTCTGATGTCTCAGTCTACCGTCACCCCGCGTGTGCTCACGCTTAAGCAGTTTGCCGACGCCTTGCAATTTCAGCCGACCACGGTGCGGATGATGATCAATGCCGGGCAAATCCCGGGCGCCTTTAAGCTGGGGAACCGCTGGCGCATTCCCGCGTCCGCCTTGGATCAACTGATCGGAGGCGCCTCACCGGATCAGTCGTAGGTGTGTTGCCGACATGCATTGCGCTAATCAGTCTATCGGTAGAGTTATCTTGTTCGCGCCAGGGCCCTTGGGGCTCTGGCCGTTTGTGTTGATAACAGGGGTACTGCGCACCAGGAATTATTCTTGGGGCACCCGGCGCGGCAGTACCTGGGGAACTAAGCGTGCGCCCGCACTTTCGGGGAATCGCAAGCTCCGGCCTTGAGACCGGGGTCGTTGACATCACGAAATGCCGTTCACCTCGAACTCATCCGGAGGAGTTTTACCAACATCAACATGTGGCTATTGGGCTGGCTGACGTTTGGTTTGGGACTATGGATTCAACAGCGCTGGTGGTCTCATCGGTTCGATGGGTCAGCACGGCTTTTGTTAGGCGGTTGGGCCTTGCAATGGCTGGGTTTGGCTGCCATCGCTGTGTCCTATCGGATCATTCTCATTCGCGCCGGGCTGATGGGAATTATGTGTTTCTTCGGCAGTGTTTTGTATCCTGATTAATTGTTTGGCCCGGGATGGTCGATTGTGTTGCATTTGGCGAATCCGGCATGTTCACACCGTATACGGTTTTTTTAGAATAGGAGGGAAAATGCTATGACCTGGACCGACTTAAGCCAACCCTACCGAGATGCTCTCAATGCATTCAATTACGCCGACGCCGATCATATCGACGACGCGATTGCCCGACTGACGGCAGCTGAACAGGAGTTATCGGCTCAGTTGGAGGGATTGCGCCATGAAATTATTCTGCACGCGACTCCTTCGCACGATTGGGCAGCCGGCGAGTAAGTCACTGTGACATACACTTCTTGATGACGACATCATCCCGGTCTTTGGCCCACGCCAGCCGGGATGTTTCCCTGGGCGGTCGGGGGTCCCGGATACGGGATGGGGCGGGGACGAAGAACTCGTCTATGCGGTCATGGTTCGTGTTGTGTTTTGAAGGAGGTTGGAAGACACATGGAAGGACACGACGCGCAAGAGGTGCAAGCGGTTTCGAAGACACCCGGCTGGTCTTGGCTGATGCCCCTGGCGCTGATGATTGGCACCCTGTTGTCGGTGTTGGTACCGACTTCGGTGTTTGCGGCGGGCATTCCCGCGGTGAACTACGGCAATGGGAACACCGCCCTAAGCACCCCGGTCGTCACCGCGATGGAAAGCGTCGCCGCCACCATTCGGTTGGTTTTGGGCGGCACCGCCTTGGTGGTCATCCTGGCGGCAGCTATCATGAATCACTTTGTGCATGACCCCCGGGCCAAAGAGCGGGCGAAAGAGCTCATTGGCGCGGCGGTGGTCGGGTTGCTGCTAGCGGCGTTTGCTCCGCAGATTGTCAACTTCATCGCCAGTTTGTAAACTAAACAGGCGGAAGAAGGGGTGGGTGGGATGGATCAGTATGATCGGTTGGAGCTGTATGGTATCGAACGAGTCGTCTTCGGACTGTATGTCTTTTTGTTCTGTGCCGGGGCCCTGATGGTGGTGACCGGGAACAATCCCGGGGCGATATGGCGCTTTTTTCTCTGGGCGGCCTTTCTGCTGGTGTGCAACAGTGGGATCGCGGGCTTGTTTATCGCCATCCGTGCGGAGACGCGTGCTCCGGAACACTCCGGAATCGTGACGGATAGCCTGATTGCCGTGGTGACGTTTTTGGGCCGGATTTGGGCGTGGGGCGTGGATGGGGTGATGATCTACGCCCTGGCGTCGAATCAACCTGGCGCTACCCACTGGATGGCGTGGAACAGCGCCGCCTGGAGCCGGGTGGTACCCAACAACGTGCTGTGGCTGTTACAACAAAGCGTGGTGTGGCTTCTCAAGCCCTGGGGCCGGACGCTGCCCGTCCCGATGGAGCATTGGTCAATTTTATCCGCCCGGGCCATGAATACCCTGGGCGGCTTATGGTGGCGCTATGACGTCTCCCTGGCCGTGGTGTCGTTCGGGGTGGCGGCGGTCTTGTTTTGGCTGGCCTCTTGGGAGGTGCGGCTCTTTCCACCGAAACCGCAAACCCCCTTTAAAATCGTCCGGCGGGGCACCATGACGGAGGCCGACATAGACCGGTTGATAGGCGCGGCGGATTCCGCCTCGTCCGCCGAACCCGGGGATCCGCAGGCTCAAAGAAAGAAGGGAAAGGACCATGAGTTGGCTGATTAATCAACTCGGGAACATTGGGGCGGCGATTTTTAAGGCGGTCATGGCCATTACCGGCTATTTTGCCGACAAGATCGTCACCTTTGTCTTACAAACGATCGTGCTGCCCGTATTGAATAATACGATATTTAAACCCTTTTCCATTACCAATCAACCGCATTCCGTGGGCGGCGTGCTTCTGGGAGTGTGGGAAACGCTGGCGGTGATTTCCGCTATGGTCGCCTTGACGATGCTGGTCTTTGCGGTGTTTTCCCATATGGCGGGGAATATTGGCGGGCGCAAGAGCTGGGGAGAAGTCGCCGAAGGCTTGATGGTGTGGTTGATTGTGTTAGTGGGAGGCTGGACGTTTCTGAACTTGTTGGTCCAGATTTCCAATGCGGGAACCCAGGCCTTGAAGGGAAGTATTGATGCCTCGGCCATCGCGCTCTTTAGCACGCATGTGAATACGGCCACCTCGGCGATGAGTACGACGATGGTGATTTGGACCGATCTCATGTCGCCTTTGGTGCTGCTGCTGATGGGAGCCCTGGCGCTTTGGGCCGCGGGCGTCTGGCTGATGCGGCAAATCGACTTGGTGCTGTATGGAGGGCTGTTGCCCTTAACGGCGGCCTTGGGCATCAACGGCAACAAAACACCGTTCAAGTGGGCCTGGAGCGAAGCCATGGGTGCCGTGTTCAACCAACTGGCCATGGCGTTTATTCTTTGGGTGGGCTTTAGTTTTATCAGTCCCAGCGGGACGGGTACAGCCGCTGCCGCGGCTGCTTCGGGATCTGCCTCGATTGACACCCAGTTTGTGCGGATCTTGCTGGCCATTACCACCTTCACTCTGGTG
>JAKAAL010000758.1 GCA_021802375.1 Bacillota bacterium
CTCTCTCGCGTCGTCCCCACTATTCATTCGTGGACGGACGTGATTCAACATCAGGAACATCGACTTGTGCGGGATGAGTTTGACGCAATGGTTCGCGCCGTCGTGCACGCCATCTCAGGAGCCATCGCCTTCGTCGACCCCGACACCGTGATTCTAACGGGCCCGGTCGCAGAAACACCCCGGCTGGCCGATCAACTAGTTTCAGGGATCCGAGGGACCGCTCTGACCTTTGCCATGGATCAAGCATCCGTGCGTCCCAGTACGTTGGGCCAGGAGGCGGCCGCCCTCGGTGCCGCCTACCTTGCTGCGGAGTCCTATTTCGATGACGTCGCCGAATCCCAAGCATAAACCGCCAATCGGTGTGAGCTATCACGGATTTGCGCTTTAAACCTGATAAAGTATAGGTTATGATGTGTTAGGTATCTATTTTGTTCATTACGCTGTAGTTCCGTTTTCCGAACAACAAAGGAGGCGTCTTGCAATGAACCGAACCTATCGATGGATTACCGTAGCGGTCGGTCTGGTGGCGAGTAGCATGGCACTTGCCCCATTGACTATGGCGGCTGTGCCGCCATTTACTACGATCGGCTCTTATACGGCGGGCACCCCGCAAAATAATCCGTTCAACGTCAATTGGTACATGCCGGAGGGTAGCAATCGCGAGCCCTTAGCCTGGACCAAAAACACCGCCAACCCCAACGCTTTTTGGGCGACCGCGCTGGCGACGCACTGGAAACTCTCGGCCAACGGCGATAACCTTACCGTCTGGTTACGACCGCAAGCCAAGTGGTCTAATGGAGCGCCGGTGACGGCAAAAGATGCGGCGTTTACCATGGCCGCCGAAGATGTGACCGGGAAAAACACCTGGAATCTCTACTCCGTGACCGTCGTTAATCCGCACGAGTTTATCCTATCGATGAAGCCTGGAACGCACTATAACTTATTTGAAAACCAGGCCCTCCAGCAAAACATCGAACCCCAAGCTGCCTATCCGGGTATCCTGCCGAGCAATATTTGGACAATCATCCATGAATCGCAATACACGGGATCGAATGCGGCCCGGAAAGCGTTAGCGGCTAAGGCCAAGACCACGATATCTCGCCTCAGCAATCGCCTAGAAGCTTACGAACCCGCGAAGGATATTAGCGACGGTCCTTTCATCTTGACCCAGACCTCTCCTTCCCAACAGCTTATGGTCAAAAACCCGTATTTCTGGGGTGCGAAACGCATCAAGATCAATCAGGTCATTTTATATAACCTGATTTCGAACCAAGTTGGATGGAACCTGATGGAAAGCGCCAAAACCGATGAAGCGACCTCGGCGATGCCGATTACCGTTCGCAATAGCGCCGCGCATCACCCCGGTAATCACTTTTTTGCTATTAGTACCTACGGCATTGCTGAATTAGTCTTCAACCAACATGTTTACCCCTACAACATGACCGCCGTGCGCCAAGCGCTGGCCTACTTGATCAACCGGCATAATGTCGGAACAGTGGCCGCTCCCTATGCCAAGCACTATCCCATAAAATATTTCGATGGATTGAGCAATGGCCCGTCGATGCACGAACTCACCACCAAACAGTTACATGCTCTCAACCCGTACCATCCGAATCCTGCTAAAGCGGCCGCCCTGCTGAAATCGGCAGGATTTCACAAAAATTCGGCAGGACACTGGTTGTTGCCCAACGGTAGACCCTGGACGGCGGCCATCTATATGGCCGCAGGCAACTCGGACTGGGTTGAAGCTGGCACGGTGATGGCACACGAGATGACTGCCTTTGGCATTCCAACGGCGACGACGCCAGTCTCCAACGCCACGTACGCCGCAGAACAGTTAGTGGGCAAATACGGGATGTCCTTCTTGTTCGGCGAAGGGGGCCCCCAGCCCTTCGACGCCTTCAACTCCTACTTTACCACGGCTGACGGCTATAGCCTCATCGCGAGTCATGTCCAATACTCTTCCAGTGTCGCTCAAAACAACTGGGTGAACTTTCCACAAACAGTGGGGGTGAAAGGCTACGGCAAGGTTAAGGTCGGTCCCCTGGCGTATGCGCTGGAGCAAACGTCGAATACGGCGACCGTTAAGGCGGATACCGCCAAATTAGCGGCCGCGACCAACCAGTATGTGCCGATGATTCCCTTGTTTACCGAAATGGTCAGCGGGTTTTACAACACGAATTTCTATACCGACTGGCCGGTGAAGAATACCGCTGTGATGCGCGGGCAGTTCTACTTTGCGCCATTCTTCTGGATGCAAATGGGCTATGTCCATCCCCGATAACCGATTGGCCCGCTTGGAAGGCCTCAACAGGTCGTCCAAGCGGTGCAGTATCCGTTGATAACGCGGACGAGGAGGGACGGTCATGGCGAAATTTTTGGCCCGGATGGGCCAACGCGTCGTCGGTGGCATGGTCATGGTGTTAGTCGTCGCGACCTTTACATTTTTTCTAGTGCACCTCATCCCCGGAAATCCGGTGGTCGCGCAAGAAGCGAAGTTTATTTCCCAGGGGATGACCTTCCAACAAGCGCGAGCACAAGTGGAAGCTATGTATGGCTTTATCCCGCACGATTCGCTCGGCCAGCAGTATCTCCAGTATCTCGGTCAAATTCTCCGATTCCACCTAGGGCGATCGATCTCGTACGGAGGCATTCCCGTCAGCCATCTAATTCTTCAGGCCATGCCATGGACCGTCATCATGGTCCTATCCGGGCTCGTTATAAGTTTCATTATCGGCGTGCTGGCCGGGGTGGTCGCTGCGACGTACCGAAGCTCGTCGATGGGGACATCGGTGACCGTGTTTTCTTCCGTTTTGCACGGGATTCCGCAATTTGTGGTTGCCCTCGCTCTGGCGTTTCTGTTCGGCACGCTGTGGCACATCTTACCTATCTCCTCTCCCTATTCGATTGAAACGCATGTGGGGTTAAACGCTCCTTTCCTGGGATCCGTGGCGCGACATGCTATCCTGCCGGTCGCCGCGTATGCCATCTCCGGCTATGGCGGCTGGGCCCTCACCATGAAGTCGAGCGTTATTTCCGTTTTGGGAGACGATTTTATCCTCGCCTCCGAGCTCCGAGGGATGAAGCCACGAATACGGATTGGGTACATCGCCCGGAACGCAATTCTCCCCTTATTTACAATTTTGACGCTGTCGATTGGGTTCATGTTCGGCGGTTCCGTTTTCATTGAGGAGATCTTTAATTACCCCGGATTAGGCCATCTCTTACTATCGAGTGTGGGTGCCCTCGATTATCCTTTGATGGAAGGCGCCTTTCTCCTCATCACCGCCGCCGTGATCTTGTCCAATATTGTCGCCGATTTCCTCTACACCTTCATTT
>JAKAAL010000759.1 GCA_021802375.1 Bacillota bacterium
AGACGCATGGCAGAGTTGAACATGGTGCAGGCACTGAACACTGCCCTGCATGAGTTGTTTGCCGCAGAACCGAGAGTAATTTTGATGGGAGAAGATGTGGGGAAAAACGGCGGAGTGTTTCGGGTCTCCGAAGGCCTCTTTGATCAGTTTGGCGGGACACGGGTGGTTGACACCCCGTTGTCAGAATCTGGAATCATTGGTACTGCCATTGGTCTTGCAGCCGGTGGCATGCGGCCTATTGCGGAAATTCAATTTATGGGATTTTTGTACCCGGGACTGGACCAGTTGTTGTCCCATGCAGGCCGACTTCGGGCGCGATCCTTGGAACGGGTAACGGTACCGTTAGTAGTGCGGATGCCCTATGGGGGAGGGATTAGGGCCCCTGAACAGCATGCGGATTCGGCAGAAGCCTATTTGACTCATACTCCGGGGCTAAAAGTGGTGGTACCTAGTACCCCATACGACGCTAAAGGACTCTTGTATGCCGCTGTGGAAGATCCTGATCCGGTGATTTTTCTCGAACCCATTCGGATGTATCGACTGGGGCGGATGGTGGTGCCTGAGGGCCGGTTTACGGTTCCGATTGGTCAGGCCCGCATTGCCCGAGGAGGTCAAGATCTCACGCTGATTGCATGGGGGGCAATGACGCACCTGGCGCTAACTGTGGCAGAGCATTTTGCTGCTCGGGGGATCTCGATCGAAGTTTTGGACATGCGCACTTTGGCGCCGCTCGACCGGGAAGCGATTGGCAATTCGGTGACCAAAACTGGCCGCTGTGTGATAGTGCACGAGGCACCGCGAACGGGAGGCTTAGCCGGTGAAATTACGGCCCTGATTATGGAAACCGCTTTTTGGTCTCTCAAATCGCCCGTAACTCGGGTTACCGGATTTGATGTGCCCTATCCGGCCTATGGTTGGGAGGACTTTTACATGCCTAATGCCGAGCGCTTGACGAAAGCCATTGCGGATACGCTAAAGGACTGAGGTGGATTATGGCATTGGAGTTTAAACTGCCCGACGTCGGCGAAGGTACGACGGAAGGCGAAATTGTACGATGGCTGGTGAACGTTGGTGATACTGTTCAGTTGGACCAGCCAATGATAGAAGTGGAAACCGATAAAGCGGTAGTGGAACTGCCTGCACCCAAAGCTGGAGTCATTCTGGCACGGTTCGGCGACGCAGGGCAAACCGTGCCGGTGGGCACCACGCTTGTCATTATTGGCAATCCCAACGAAAAACCGCCGACAGCTCGTGCCGAAGAGGTGTTGTTAGCCGCCGTATCGGCGGCACCTCAAGACCCGACAGTGGGGGCAGATCACACCCAAGGCGTACAGGCAGCTCCTGCCACGCGTCGGTTGGCGCGGGAGGCGGGATTAGATCTCAGCAAAATTATCGGAACCGGCCCTCGGGGGCGAATCGTGCCTGAGGACGTGCGACGTGCGATGACCGCGGTAACCGAATCTGTACCCCCGTCTATCCCTGACGCGACGACAGAGCCAGATCGCACACAGGTGATATTTAAAGGGATTCGTAAAAAGACTGCCGAACATATGGCGTTATCGTGGCAAAAAATTCCGCACGTCACCGTAGTCGAAAAATTGGATGCGAGCCATTTGGTGGCGTTTCGCGGTGAACTGAAAGCGGTTGCTACAACCAAAGGCATGGCGAATCTGACATATTTGCCGATTTTGAGTAAAATCGTTGCCGTGGCCCTTAAAGAATACCCCTGGTTTAATGCACGGTGGGACGGCGAGCAATTATTTCAGTACCGTGCGGTTCATATGGGAATTGCCGTGGATACCTCAGAGGGACTCGTAGTACCTGTGCTAAGGGATGCGCATGACAGGGGAATTCTTGATCTTGCCAGACACTTGGCAGAGTTGGTGGGCCGGGCTCGAGAACGTAAACTGTCTCCGGAAGAGCTCACTGGTTCCACCATTACTATTACCGGCGGCGGATCACTGGGTGGCCTCTTTGCCACCCCGATCATCAATTATCCTGAGGTGGCGATTATTGGCATGTATCCAATGGTCACTGAGGGCGTGCGGGTTCATGGAAACTGGGAAGAACGTCCCATGCTTCACATTAGTCTCACGTTTGATCACCGCATAGCGGACGGAGTGCTGGCGTCACGATTCCTCGGCGCGATCAAAGCGCTGCTGTTGGATCCGATTGGAATGCTGGCGTATCTGCGATAGGCTGATCGCGGCCACGCCCATGCCGTAGACGACCCACATTACGTTAAAGCCAATCATGACGCTGGAAGGTGACAGGGATCCTAAAATAAAGCCAAAGAGCGCTGGTACTCCTGCCGTGGTAACAAATCGAATCATGGGGTCGTGATGATTGATAAGCCGAAAAAGGCCAATGAGCACCCAAAAGTAAAACAGAGCATACAGGGCTAATCCAGCCCAGCCGAAATCTATGGCGTTTTCGAGCCACATATTGTGGGCGTCGATGATGCCGTAGGTGTTATAAGGGCTAGGGTGATGGAGCCAATAGGCGTAATATCGCTCGGCGCCGCGGGGACCTAAGCCCAAAGGATGTAACGACAAGGCGTGAAGACCGCTTTTTAGAAGAGCTAACCGAATCATTACAGAGCCTGGACCTCTATGAGCGGTCACTTTATGAGGCGAGAAATTAAGCAAATCCACCATGTGTTTGAGCTTCACCAAGGCAAATGGTAAATGCGCGGTGCTGGGCAAGGACTGCAGGCTGACAATAGCGGCTACCATAACGACCACAATTAGGCCTAAAATACTTAAAGCAATTGTGCGGCTCCGCCCGCGGAGAACCACCGGAAGGGCGGCCAGGTCTAGCACCAGTGCTAATTCTCCGCCCCTGCTGCCGGTTTTGTAGAGCACAAAGAGACCGACTAAGGTTAAGACCGCGGACACCCAATAAACCCAGCGCCGCCGCCATAGGATACCAAGAAACACGATAAACGGCAGCATTAAGGCCAAGGCTGTCCCGAGATTATTAGGATCGAAGTAGAATGCCGTGGGAATATGAGTCGGATGCAATCCGTTTTCCCGCGACTGTGCGAGATGGTGGGCTGTCTTGATTTCCCACAAACTTAGCACCATGGTGGCAGAAAAGTAGATCGGGATTGCCAATCGTAAAGTCCATCGTAGCCACTCGGGATATAGAGCCAAATACCAAAAACTTAGCACAAGCAAATATCCACCGACTTGAGACCAAACGTAGTAAAAGTAGTAATAGGTGTGGGGACTGTCTGCGATAAAAGTGATACCTACCAAGAACAACCAAAGGGTAAGGCTCACTAATGGCACTATGAGACGGCGGTCACCGCGAATTACCATATAGAGCACTACAAA
>JAKAAL010000760.1 GCA_021802375.1 Bacillota bacterium
TGAGCCGTTGCGGGTCATTCGTAATGCCGAAATTATAGCAGCTCAAAAAAATTGCTCCACAAAAGAGGTATTTGCGTTCACGATGTCGAATGCTTATACCCTCTTTTCGCGGGTGTCTTGCGAATAGAAATATTTGCCTTATTTGGGAAGGAGTGGTTTGTTTCGGATTGACAGGGATGAGCACCTGAGGCTAAAATTCGGGCGTGGGTTGTAATTTTCTGGAAAATCTGAAAAAGACGGGTAAAGGAGGACGGCTTTTGACAATATGGAAATCTCAAGGATTGCGGATGTGGTTTTTAGGGGCCGCTGCCGCTACCGCCATAGGAACTGGGCTGGTCGCAACTCAACTTCGTCACGTCGACATTACATATTATCGACCTCAGGGAGAACACACCATTAAGTTTTTGACTTTTCGAACCACCGTGCGGCGGATTTTGGCTGAAGCGAAGATCCCCATCAATACACATAATTTCGTCTCCCAAGGTCTCAGCCAGAAAGTTTCCGGCAATATCACTCTGTACGTGAAACAAGCAGTTCCGATATGGGTTCGAACGGCACATCGCCATTTTCAATATTGGACAACTGACTATCGCGTGCGGGATATCTTGCAATCCTTAAAAATTCATTTAGGGCCGCTGGATTCGGTGTACCCTAGTTTGAACCATGTGGTGACGGCTGGATCAAGATTGGATGTGATTCGACGTTGGCTTAGTGATAAGACGGTGACGGCATCATTGCCATTTGCTACCCAATACCAACCCGATCCCAATCTTTTTCGAGGGCACGATGAGATTAGCAGACCGGGACAGCCTGGTGAGAAAGTGACCACGATTCAAGTGCTTTATCAAGATGGCCGCCCTGTGTCTCAAAAAACATTAACGTCCAAGGTGGTAAAACCACCTCGTAATCGGGTGGTGCTCTATGGTACTTCGCAGCTCATCGCACGGGGAGGCCAAGTTGTTCAATTTTCCCAAAAAATATCTATGATCAGTACAGGATATTGGCCGGATCCGTCATGGTCCAATGGGTATACCGCGACGGGACTCAAAGCACAATACGGTGTAGTGGCGGTTGATCCGGCGGTGATTCCCCTAGGAACTCGCCTCTATATCCCCGGGTACGGATTTGCCATTGCGGCGGACACTGGGTCTGCAATAATCGGAGACCGAATTGACCTGTGCTTTAATAGTGGATGGCAGGCGATCAACTGGGGTGTGCGGGATGTGACGGTTTTCATTCTCAACTAGAACAGGCGGTAGCATACGACACGTGATCGATCCCAGAACCCGTACCGGCATATTGGACCTTGTGCAAAATCAAGGATTGGGGCCTTATAAGCCGTTGGGACAGCATTTCTTGGTAAATTTCGGGATGATTCAACGCATCACCGATCTATTGCCCAAAAGATCCCACGAAGTGGTGGAAATTGGGCCAGGTCCCGGGGGATTGACACTGACCCTCTTGGAACAGGATTGGCGAGTGGTGGCTATCGAATTGGATCGCCGCTGGGCTCGGTTTCTATCCCAAACCTGGGGAGGCCAATTTGATGGTCGACTTACCGTGGTGGAAGCAGACGCGTTGGCGCTGGATTGGTCGGATGTGCCTCAACAGTACGGTTTGACGGCGCCGCTGACCTTTATCGGCAACCTTCCTTACTATATTACTGGGCCGCTGTTGGCAAAATTCGCTGGGGATGGTGTACCGTGGGATACAGCGGTCCTGATGGTCCAAAAAGAAGTGGCCGAACGTCTGACCACTGAACCGGGCTCACGCCAGAGCAATGCCTTGGGCGTCATTTTGCGCTACAATGCAAAAATAGAAAGGGAGTTTCCCATATCCCAGTCTCACTTCTATCCAGTTCCCGAAGTGGACTCTACAGTGATAAAATTAACTCATGGGAGAGATTTGCCAGTTGGATTTCCAGAATTTCACTGGGTTGTGCATTCCGGATTCACCCATCGCCGTAAAATGTTGCGCCAAGCCTTAGCTCAAGGCGAAAAGTCTCCATATCCGGCTGAACAATGGGAAAGCTTAATGCGAGGGGTAGGCCTAAGCCCTACCGCACGTGCTGAAAATCTTACCATCGAGGAGTGGGTTGTGTTAGCTCGGTTACTGCCGAGCCAAACGAGGTGATGGAGGAATGGTGTTCGAAAGTCCCACCAAAGGGCGGTTAACGGTGGAAGATACCTATACGGATTTGCTCGCGTATATGACAGAAAGCCCTAATGATCGGTACAAATTGATTATTGGCACGGATTCTCACACGCGCCAAGAAACTATATTTGTCACTGCTATCGTGGTGCACCATTTGGGTAAAGGTGGCCGATATTACTTTCACAAGTCCCGGCGTCGGGCGATAAAAAGTTTGCGGCAGAAAATTATGTATGAAACATCCATGAGCTTGACTGTTGCGGCTGGTCTAACGACCTGGTTGGAGCGATCCGGCTTTGGGGACATCGATGTGGAAATTCACATTGACGTAGGACAACAAGGGGACACCAAGGAGTTGATTCGGGAGATTGTGGGAATGGTTGTGGGTAGCGGTTATCATGCTGCGATCAAACCGTATTCCTTTGGTGCGTCCAAAGTGGCCGATAGGTACACCAAATAACTGGGGGGCACCTTGGTTTATCGCTTTAAATCAAAAGAGTGCAACACCACCGTTGACGACTATAGCGTGACTTGCTACACTGCGATTATTACATGGATTTATGGGCGATGGAATCCGCCCCGGACTCAGCAGTCCGAAACTACCCCCAGTGGCGGTTAATGACTCCTGACACTTATGGTGTACAGGGGCCGTTTCGCTTTTTCGTGGGGATATCCGATTGTGAGCGGGGGATGGGTGTGAATCAATATGTCGTTCAAGCGCTCCAGGTTTTATTTGTGTTGTTCTTTTCGCCTTTGTTAAAAGGTATTTTAGAACGTTATCGCGCGCGCCTGGCCCGGCGATATGGCCCTCCCATTTGGCAGCCTTATCGGGACTTGTGGAAGTGGTGGCATAAAGAGACAGTGCGTTCCCACCAAACCAGTTGGGTCTCCGAGTGGGCACCCATATTGTATTTTGTGGCACCGCCCATTGTTGCCATGTTGATACCGGTTCTCACCTCATTTCCACTACCGTTTGCTTGGATGGGAGATATGTTGGGCGGAGGGATGATTTTAGCAGGCGGCGGACTTGCACTCTTGCTGGCATCTCTGGACAGCGGTAGTGTCTATCCTGCGCTCGGGGTTAGCCGCATTCGCCTCATTGCCACATTTACCGAACCTTTGGTCCTCTTGCTGATATTTATTGCGGCGAGTACGGCAGGAGCCACCATTCCATTTGTTGTC
>JAKAAL010000761.1 GCA_021802375.1 Bacillota bacterium
GAAAAATTGAAGAGTTCAGCGAGTACAATAAATCAGACAAAAGCCGAACCGGTTGGCACAGCCCAGGGACGGCAACAATCGAGGAAGGTGGCGGACATGAAGAGCACGGAACAAAAATACCAGCAATATCTCGTTCCCGGAGTCAATCCTTATTATCAGGAACCCCTGGTGCTCGTGGAAGGAGAGGGGCGTCATGTGACGGATGCCCGGGGCCACCGGTATTTAGATTTTTTTGGTGGCATCCTGACGGTCTCTGTGGGACATGCCCATCCGGCAGTGAGTTCTGCCATTGCGAGACAATCCAGCCGTCTTCTCCATACCTCGGCTCTCTACGTGACCGAGCCCACTGTCCGTTTAGCGGAACGGCTGGCTGTGATGACACCCGGATCCCTGCAACAAAGTTTCTTTACTACGAGCGGTACCGAAGCCAACGAAACGGCTCTCATGATGGCGCAGCTCGCTACCAGCCGCCACGAAATCGTGGCGTTGCGTCACAGTTACTCGGGCCGATCCCAAGTGGGTATGGGGTTAACGGGTCAAGGGGAATGGAAATTGGGAGGGGCGGGCATGGCTCTTCCGATCCGCCACGCCCATAATGCCTATTGTTACCGCTGCCCATTTGCTAAAACCCCGGATCGGTGCGGACTCGAATGCGCGCGAGATATGGAGGAATTTATCCGCACCAGCACCTCGGGACATGTCGCGGCCTATATAGCCGAACCGATTCAGGGAGTCGGAGGATTCATTACCCCGCCTCCAGCATTTTTTCAAGAAACGGTGCCCATAGCCCAGAAATATGGCGCGCTTTTTATCGACGACGAAGTGCAAACCGGGTTTGGGCGCACCGGCAAGATGTTTGGCATGGATCATTACGGCATTACCCCGGACATCATGGTCTTTGCGAAAGGCTTAGCCAATGGTATGCCAATAGGAGCCACCATTACCACCCCGGAGGTGGCCTCCTTTTACCGCGGTCCAACCATTTCGACTTTTGGGGGCAACCCAGTGGCCATGGAAGCCGCGCTGGCGACGCTGGATGTGATTGCGGCTGAGAATTTGGTGGACAATGCGAAAATGCGGGGAGCCGAGTTGCGGGCGGGATTGGAGCTGTTGGCAGATCATTATCCTGTCGTTGGCGACGTGCGCGGCAAAGGACTCATGCAAGGGTTAGAATTTGTTCGTTATGATAAGGAACCGGCCCCAGATCTGGCCGGAGAATTCTTAGAGCGCACTAAAGAACGGGGACTGTTGGTGGGGAAAGGCGGTCTCTATGGCAATGTGATTCGTATTGCTCCCCCTTTAACACTGACGCCTTCGGAAGTGGAAGATGGACTGCGGGCTATGGATGAGGCCCTAAAATCCCTATACCAACACCATCAAGAAGTCCGAGGCGTGACCCCTACACGAATCGATTATCAAGAACGCATATGAACCATCACCGCATGCCGCGGGAACAGGAACAAGACACGAGAAAAGAAGAAAGAAGGAGGTTTTACAGCGGTGGAAACACTCAGTCACATCATTAACAATCAACATGTCACAGCCCGCCCCCATGAATGGGGGAATGTGTATAATCCGGCTACTGGTGCTGTCATCGGGCAGGTTCCTCTCGATGATGGACAGGCCGTGGACCAGGCGGTGGAGGCGTCACATCAAGCCTATCTTTCGTGGGCGGATACGCCCATCTTGGAACGCGCGCGCGTCATGTTTCGCTTTCGTGAGCTGCTGGTCCGTCATCAAGAGGAAGTGGCAGCGCTAATCACCCAAGAACACGGAAAGATTTTTAGCGATGCTTACGGAGAAGTCGGCCGGGCTATCGAAGTCGTGGAATTGGCTGCCGGAGCTCCGTCATTACTGAAAGGCGAGTGGCTCCCTCACGTGGCGCACGGCATTGAAACATCGATGTTGCGAGTACCCTTGGGGGTCGTTGCGGGGATTACCGCTTTCAATTTTCCGGCGATGATTCCGTTGTGGATGATTCCTCCCGCCATTGTTTGTGGGAATACCTTTATTTTAAAACCGTCCGAACAAACGCCTTTGACATCCATGCGACTGTGGGAACTTCTGCAGGAGGCGGGCGTGCCCGCCGGGGTGGTGAATATTGTGCACGGGGGACGGCAGGTAGCGGAGAATATTTTGCAACATCCGGGAATTCAAGCGGTGTCCTTTGTCGGATCCCAACCGGTGGCCGAGTATATTTATCACACCGCGTCGAGGGCGGGAAAGCGTGTTCAGGCGTTGGGAGGGGCCAAGAACTATCATGTTGTGATGCCCGATGCTGATCTGCCCCGTACCGTGGAGGCACTTACCAGTTCAGCGTTTGGGTCAGCGGGAGAGCGGTGTTTGGCCGGTTCCGTGGTGATTGCCGTGGGCGACATTGCGGGGGAATTGGCTGAAGCCATGGCTGATCGGGCCACAAGACTTAAAGTAGGAGAAGGAATGCAGGAAGATTCCGAAATGGGCCCCTTGATTCGCGCACGGCACCTCGAACGTGTTACAGGTTACATCGAACGCGGAGTGGCCCAGGGGGCTTCATTGGTTTACGATGGGCGTCAACATCCTGTGCCCCGGGAAGGATTCTTTTTAGGTCCGACCTTGTTTGACCAGGTGACGTCCGACATGACCATTGCTCAGGAAGAGATTTTCGGACCGGTTTTGAGTATGATGCGGGAGCCCACGTTAGAAGACGCCGTCCGTACGGCGAACCGATCACGCTATGGCAACACGGCGACGATTTATACCGACTCTGGTCAGGCCGCGCAATATTTTCGCAACCGGATTGAAGCCGGGATGGTGGGCATTAACGTGGGGATTCCTGCTCCGGTGGCTTGGTTTCCTTTTGCTGGCTGGAAAAACTCCTTTTATGGCGATTTGCATGCCACAGGCCTGGATGCCTTCTGGTTCTACACAGAACGTCGGGTCATTACCACACGGTGGTAGAAATGTTGGGCTTTAGATCCCAGTTTTTATGGCATCGCGGCTAGTCTGGGAAATGTTCAAGTCAAAAGACTCCGAGTAACTCCTTAACCTTGGGGGGTAAAGGCGTGATCTCCGCGCTGTCTTGGGCGCTCGAGTGTTCCTGACGTTAGCGAAAGCCGTTCATCATTTCCATGCTGAACTTGTTTGGGAAAAACAAGTGAATCTCCTGTATGGAGGAGATCATGGCTTTAGGGTTTCGGACCATCATAAAGTGGACCCCATTGTCAAGACAGATTTTTATGCCCCAAAGTGTGACGACTGCTCCTCCTTTGCTTGGTCTAATTTTACCTCTCACTCGCGAGCAGCGTCGGCATCCGAAGGATCCGGACGCTGCTCGTGAGTCCTCCCTGAAG
>JAKAAL010000762.1 GCA_021802375.1 Bacillota bacterium
GTTCATGACCAAAATTGACGTGCTCGAAAAAGCTCGCGAGTTCAATGTAAAATTTCTCCGCTTACAGTTCACCGACATTCTTGGGGTAGTGAAAAATGTTGCTATCCCAGTAGAATCGCTAGGCCAAGCTCTCGATGGCAAAATCATGTTCGATGGCTCCTCCATTGAGGGCTTTGTCCGCATCGAAGAATCCGATATGTATTTATCTCCCGATCCTGACACGTTCGCCATTTTTCCTTGGAAACCGAAAGATGGGATGACCGCTCGACTGATGTGCGACATTAAAAATCCCGACGGATCGCCGTTTGACGGTTGCCCCCGCACCGCCCTAAAACGTGTGCTGGCAGACAGTCGTGCCATGGGGTATGAGGTCATGGTAGGGCCCGAGCCCGAATTCTTTCTCTTTGCTCGTGATGCCAACGGCATGGCCACCACCAAGACTATTGATCAGGCTGGGTATTTCGATTTGTCGCCAGTAGACTTAGGAGAAGACGCGCGGCGGGAAATGGTCCTCACCCTCGAACAAATGGGATTTGAGATTGAGGCGACCCATCACGAAGTCGCGCCGGGTCAGCACGAAATAGATTTTCGTTACGCTGATGCCCTAAAGACGGCAGACAACATTGCCACCTTCCGCTTTGTCGTCCGCACCGTCGCCATGCAACACAACTTTCACGCAACTTTTATGCCTAAGCCCATTCAGGGCATCAACGGCTCCGGTCTGCACTTTCACCAATCGCTATTTTCGGGTAACAACAACACGTTTGCCGACCCCAAAAATGGCGAGGGTATTAGTAAATTGGCGCTACGGTACATTGGTGGACTGATTCACCATGCCAAAGCATTTACCGCAATCACTAATCCCTTAGTCAACAGCTATAAACGGTTAGTGCCCGGATATGAAGCTCCTGTGTATATTGCCTGGTCTATGGGAAACCGCAGTCCCATGATTCGCATTCCAGCGTCAAGAGGACAACATACCCGAGTCGAATTGCGTTCCCCGGATCCGTCGTGCAACCCATACCTGGCGTTAGCTGTCACTATTAAGGCAGGGTTGGACGGCATCCGTCATAAACTTGACGCTCCGCCTCCCATCACCCGTAACGTTTATCGCATGCACGACAGCGAGAGAAAAGATATGGGCATTGAAAATTTGCCCGCGAATCTAGAAGAAGCGTTAGATTATCTAGAGGCAGATCCCGTGATGTTGGAAGCACTCGGCGACCATATCAGTCGGCGATATATCGAGGCAAAACGTATCGAGTGGGATGTTTACCGTCATCAAGTCCACGATTGGGAGATAGACCAGTATCTCACAGTCTACTAGCGCATCCCGATGATGATCCCAATTTTAAGAGACCCCGCAGAAAGCGCAGAAAGCTCGGGAAAAATTGAAAAAGCGGGAATACTTGCCCAAAAATTCGGTCATGGGCATCTCGCGCGCTGCGTGAATAGGGTGGCCGGTAAACCCGCCAGGCCGCGGAACCCCGTTCCCCACGTGGCTATACCCTTCACGAGGACTCAGCATTAGTTTTTATACTTGGTCACACAACTCCGAACGTAGGGATGCCAGTGGTCATTTGGTCTTATTTTACGAATATCTTTTCCATCAGCAAGGCGCCTAGGGATCGTTTTGATTCTATTGCCTCCGCAGGAAAATTATTTCTGGGTTATCTGCCCAAGTATTTTTTGGCGTTCCACACAGGAAGTTCCCCCCACCTAACTATGGAATACGATAAGTCATCGAGCGATCCGGCTCGGCAGTTTTGTTCGCTCGTTCGCGAATCAACTCAATCTCATTTTCGTCGATGGCGCGTTCAAATCTCCGAAACCCCGCCATGCGAAATCCATGCAATTCGCCTAACTCATTAATTTCCCTCACCTTTTCCACTGCAATGTGACTGCCCAGGGTAAAATTCTCCAATCGTCCCGACAGGGCCAGTATCATGGTTTCGGCCATGCAAGCCTCCACCATTTTTGGAGGGAATCCGAAATCGAAACCCATGTCCGCATCCGGTCCCGGAACCTCAATGACCCCCCCATCCAAAACTAAAACATCGGGTCTGGCTTGACTAACTCGCGATGAGATATTGCGCGGTCGTGCCACATCGGTAATGACGGATCCGGGCTTTAGATCTTCGGGTTCCACGATAGCGTCCTGAGCTGAAGACACCGCAACCACAATGTCCGAATCGCGGACGGATTCGGGCACATTCTGGGACGTGCTAACATTGATATTCGGGTTTTCGGACAAAATTTTTTGCGCTAAAATCTCCAAATTTTCCCGGGTGCGTGCTACTAATCTCAAGTACCTTACGCGCGGAGATAATAGTTGAGAGGTTGCCTCGCCTATGGAGCCAGTAGCGCCAATAACCGTCACTTGTGCCGTGTTTAGATCAATTCCCATACGCGCGGCTCCCCGCAAGGTACCTTCAACCGCAGTAGCCGTGGTGTACGAATTTCCCGTGGTAACCGGAATAGACAGTCTTTCCGAAAGCGTAATGCCCCGATCCCCAGCAATTTTCGTGAACGCTCCTAATCCTAAGATATCTGCACCTAATTGTTCTGCCAAATGACCTGCACGTTCTAATTTTTTTAACACCCATTCATATGGTGACTCCAGCAGAATTTTAGGTGTCAAAGGCAATCCAATAAGCCATCCTTCCAGTTCTTCCCCAGTCAACGACCTCACACCGGTCGTGTGTCCCGCCATCACGGGTCCGACCGCTTTGAATGCAGTTTCCACAACTCCTTGGGGCAAATATCGAGTGAACCGATACTTGCGGGCAAAATCATCAAAACGCAGTGGATGGATAATAAATGCAAATCGACGCATGACAGGCCTCCCGTGCACAATACTGTGCACATTCTATCACAGTGCTATCCCTATGTCAGCGATGAGCGATGATTTGATTGCCTCCCTGAGAGAGGCGTATAATGGCACTGTCGCAGATTGAAGAACCTAGCTTTACGGAGATGGATGCAACGCTATGGCGGAACCTCTTACACAACTGACTTTGGCAGACGTACCGATAGCCCGTCAGCGAATCCAACCGTATGTGCAACCTACCCCATTAGTGCAGGCTCATGGCTTAAGTCGTCGGATAGGAAGCGACATCTGGTTGAAATGTGACTTGACTTTCGCACCTCGAAATCACAACAAATATAATGGGGAAAAAGACCGCAAAACCCGCATGAATACTGGGTTTTTGGTATAATTAAGGTATCGTCCAAATCAACCAAAAACGGCGTGTTATCATGCGGGAAAAGCTACTGAGATCAAAAAGGTGCTCGATCAACGCCATTATATTCGATGCGATGGGAACCT
>JAKAAL010000763.1 GCA_021802375.1 Bacillota bacterium
GCCACGCGATCTGGATCGCATACCCATTTTTTTATAATCACAGCGCACGGTAACCCCCTGCGTATGACGGGGCACAATAAACGCCGAGATTCTCCGAGAATCGCTGGAGGTTCGGGCAGTAGCCACGATATATCCCGCATGGCCGGCATTTGTAATGTAAATCTTCGTGCCATTGAGACGGTAGGTGTCCCCCACCCGTTCCGCTCGACTTTGGGTGCCCCCTGCGTCGGAACCGGCTTCTGGTTCTGTGAGGCCAAAAGCCGCCAAATATTCGGCACGTATAGCGGGTTCTAAAAATGTGCGTTTTTGTTCGGGGGTACCAAAGTAATATACGGGCGAGCAGCCTAAGGACACGTGCGCGGCAAATCCTAAGCCTAACGATGCGTCTACCCGTCCAATTTCTTCCACTGCCAGAGCATAACTGACCGTGTTGGCGCCCGATCCGCCCCACTCTTCGGAAAAGGGAATGCCGAAAAATCCTAGGGCACCCATTTGTTGCATGATGTCAAACGGTACGTTCCCGGTTTCATCCCGTTCCGATGCACCGGGAGCCACGACACCTTCGGCAAAATCACGCACCGCACCACGAATCATAGTTTCTTCTGGGGTTAAATCAAACTGCACCCTCATCGCCTCCGCTTTCATTCTATCGCTTTTCCTAGTCATCCTCTATAATTGTTGCAAGGAGGGGGGCATCATGGCTAAACTTACGATTCCTGATATGATTAATCTTAAAGGGCAACGTCCCATATCTTGGATGACCGCATACGATTTTGTGCAAGGACAGCTTGTCGCCGCAGCCGGCATCGACGTAATTTTGGTTGGCGATTCATTGGGTATGACCACTTTAGGATTTAACACCACCTTGCCGGTTACGATCGATCATATGGTGCATCACAGCGCGGCTGTGCGTCGCGGTGCTCCTGACACCCTTATGATTGTAGATCTTCCATTTTTGACCTACACCGAACCCGGACAGGCGCTGCGCAATGCAGGGCGGGTTATGCAAGAAACGCTGGCTGATGGAGTCAAACTAGAAGGAGGGCAAGCCATCCTACCGGTGGTCGATGCGTTAATCAAAGAAAGCATTCCGGTTATCGGCCATTTAGGTCTCACCCCCCAGAGCGTTCACCGCATGGGAGGGTATAAGGTGCAAGCGCGTTCGGCAGAGGCCATCAAGGTGTTGGTGGACGATTCTCGCCAACTTACCGAACATGGGGTATCCGCCATTGTGCTTGAGGGAATTCCAGATCGCGTGGCCCAGTATGTAACCAAGGAGATCTCGGTGCCTACCGTTGGTATCGGCGCAGGGGCCGGGTGCGACGGACAAGTTTTAGTGTTTCATGACTGTCTCGGCCTTTCTTCGGGATATCCAAAATTTGCCCGCCCATTCGAAGATTTGCGCTCCCGCATTATCGATGGTCTGTCCGAATATCGCGTCCAAGTCGAAGCGCGAACCTTTCCGAACGACCAGGAAAGCTACCATGTAACCGATCACGAATGGGCAGAGTTTTTGTCTCTAGTCGAATCCACTTCCCCATGAGAATCGCCATTCTGGGCACAGGATCCTTAGCTCGCCTTTATGGGGCTCTATTTGAAGCAGACCATCCGCTAATGGTAGGGCGCCAACTTGGCCACTATCAATTGATAGAGTCCGATAACACCATGAGTTGGCATATTCCACAGTTTCAGCGGTGGGAGGAGCCCGCTCCCGGCCCGTGGCAGGTTGTCTTGGTCGCGGTCAAATGGCCAGGCATGCCTTTGGCGCGTCAGTGGCTGGAACGTTGGTCCCAAGCCGAGACTTATGTGATACCGTTGTTAAACGGCATGGGTCAAGAACAGGCGTTGGTCCCGCCGTTGACTAAGATCCAACTAAGTCCCGCCGTCACCACAGACGCAGCATTTCGCAGCGACGACCCAGCGCAGAACATTTGGCGAGTATTAATAAAAAATCATGGAATGGTGCATCTTACGGAAACCGGCCATGCCAATGAGTTTTCTTTAAAACAACGGGCGGCTTCCTTGAATCTCTCCTGGGAATGGCATCAGCCCGACTATATGTTGAGGCTACGATGGACCAAACTCATTGCCAATTCGGTGATTAATCCGCTCTCATCACTTTCTGGCCAAGCCAATGGGACGCTCGTGCAACTGCCATTGTGGCGTCTTGCTGAGCCACTCTGCTTGGAAGCAGAAAATGTGGCCCAGTCCGTTGGCGTACCTCTGGCTGGCACCTTGAAATGGGTCGCCGATTTGGCACTATCCACGGCATCCAATCGGTCGTCGATGCTACAAGATGTGCTTTCCCATCAGCCTTCGGAAATCGAATCGATCACCGGCTATATCGTTCGCCAAGCAAGTCAAGCTGGTATTCCCGTGCCTACCCACCAAGCTATCTTGCATTTGATTCACCTGCTATAATAACCTCTCTTTTGGAACCCTATAAGAAAACGACAAGTGCAGAGGATGGTATGCGAAAATCACCCTGGATAGCTTTGTTAGGATCGGTTTCCATTTGGGAAATTTGGGGCATTCTTCCCCAAAAACCACTCCATACTGCCCCGGGTAAGTGCGCTGCAAGCCACTGAATGACATATCATCCAGCTCACAGCTTGATGACCCTCACCGTCATCGCAGGATATCCCCACGGAGGCAACAATCTCAACGGAGCCACCAATGGCACTCTGATAGTGCGGGTGCCGGTTCACCTCAAAGTGCTCGTCTACTTCAACAACCATGACCATCAGCGTCATTCCCTCGCACTAGCCGCCGACGGAACAACTTCCCCAAGTCTGGCATCCCCGTGACCAATGACTTATCGACTTAACTCCTGGCCAACAGGCATGGTTTGCGTTTTCCATTAGGCATCTTGGAAGCTATCGACTAATCAGCTTGATACCAAACGATCTCCAGCATGGTTTGTGGATTGCCGTTGAGGGTGTCTCCAGAGGTGTTCCCCAAATCCGCTATGTCTCGCATTAAACGTTCGTATTGAGACACACTATTGCCACAAAGATGTGAAAGGGGCACACGCCATGGTGATTAAAGATTTTACATTTTCTGGAGAGTTCCCCAATTTCATGGTCCAGGCGGTCCTTGCGTCTGATGATTCGTCACAGGAAAAACCTCACAAATTAACAATCGGCAATCTTGACTATGTATCCACGTTAAACGAAAAAGAGCTCACATCCCTCATTCATACTGTATACAAGGCGCACCAAGAACCCAAACTCACCGAGGCCATGATAAGTTTGATCGGGCACAAATTATAGCTGGTTAGGGCATTGGTGACTTCGGCTTGCGATATACAACCAAAGC
>JAKAAL010000016.1 GCA_021802375.1 Bacillota bacterium
GGTTGTGCGCTACCTATGGCATGGCCATGGTGATGCCATCATGCTTGTACATTCGGCCACCGCGCCGAATGCTGTATGGCGCGTACTACCTGCTCTTGACAAGCAGTGGTGGCGCCCCAGTGCCCTCGCGGCCTGGATTGCGACGGCGACTCTGACCGCCATTTACGCGCCGGGGACGCCTGCTGACCTGTCTGCACTACGGCCCTTCTCAACAAGTCGCCATGCCACAGAAGAGGCCTTTGCACGCGCGGTGGCGCATGGAGACGAGCATGTGATTAAGTTCGCGGACACCGCCGTTGACGTGTACGCGCGGACTTGCGATCCCCAAGCCCTCGCTGCTATCGATCGAGCGGCTGCACTCATAAAGCTGTAGCCTAAGTCTGTTCAACGATCACGCTCGGTCCCTTGGGTGTCCCGGCGTAACGTAGGATTCCGATGCGTCAAGTAAACGGAATGAGGATGGATCCGGATTCGCCAATTCTGTTTGAGGAGCAGACAGCATGAATGCCTATGGGAGGCTCATCACGCATCGTTTGTTCGTCATCTACTGGGGTGGGGCAACCTTGGTGCAGTTAGCCTTACAGTTCGTGACCATTGCGCTCGCGTGGTTTGTTCTTGAGACCACCGGATCTGCCCTCCGGGTCGTCTTCATCTTGGCGGTGATTCCCGTGGCGCGCATGGCCACCAGTTTATGGGTTGGCCATCTCATGGATCGTTTTCTACGCCGATCCTTAATGATTCTCGAAAATGCGAGCCAAATGCTGCTGTATGCATCCGTTCCGGATGACATGGATAAATGTTCTCACGTTTCCGCTATCGTGTGCTGTAGTGGGGATGGCCGCGGCGTTGTCGCCCCTATCCAGGATCGGACGGGGTTTCCTCTTACCCCACCTCGTGTCGGGCGACGAGTTAGTGTCAGACAACGGCTTGTCGCGACTACGGAGCAGCCTCGTGAATTTGCTGAGGTCGGCCATGGGAGGACGCTTACTCGTGCCATGCCATTGGGGCATTGAAAATAAGGTCCATGGGATCGCGATGGGTTGTTCGACGAAGACTATCCCAAATTCGGGGACCAGTCACGGTCCGCGGGTGATGGCCACCCAGCGTCATCTAGCCGTGCGTTTCTCCATCTCAACGGCCATCTGAATTTGGTGCGTGCAAAACGCCAATACAACGCGCACGAAACTCAAACCCTTCAGATGATTCGAGCCTAAAATTGCCACTGGACTAGAGTTCTTTCGCCTCAAACCGTCCGAACTGCCATCGCGCTGATGCTGGCGGATGCTTCGCCCTGGCTCTCGCAACGGTCTTGGGTCATATTGCGCCTCTTCGCCGACTGTCGGGCATTTTTTCATGCTCTCACCCAGTCGAATCCCTACGTTACGAGTGAAATTGCAAGGATGTCCTCTAGGGCGCTTGGTAGTCGTGGTGGGAGCAAATGTCGTTCTTGTGAATCTCGTAACGGATGTGTGGTCGCACAATCCCCTTGTTGCCGTCGTATTCGTAATAGAGAGTTTGCCGATCCGCCTTTCCCGTCCAGTTGGTAAGCAGATTCATAGCAATATGAACCGCAGTAGATGCCAGGATTCCGTTCGGCCAAATGACCTGGGGACGATGACCAGCATCGCCATATGCTGCGTCTTCCTTATTTAGTTCTTCGTCAGTGATAAATTCAAAACACCACATGCAGGGTTTGTTTGGGAGACTAGCGATGACTTGCCCCCTAATTACTGGCAGCCCATCCGGCATGGTTACATCCATTCCGATGTCAACATAGGGAATGCGCTGAAGCCGTGCAAATTTTTCCAACTCGTGGCGATTCCGAATCCCATCGAGACTGCCGAAGATTAGGTCGGCTTGCCCGATTGCTTTGGGTGACTGTTGAAATGGGGTCTCAATTTTAGTGATATCAGCATTCGGAATGATACCCCGAATAAGTTTGACCGCAATGCTTATCTTGCTCGAGGTCCTTTGAACATCGTTATAGGTCGCGCCGACCGTACGGTTTAGGTTAGTATCTTCCAAAACGTCGTAATCACAAAGGATGTACTTTTGAAACCCAATATGCGCTAGTTGCTGAACTATCTGCGAACCGCCACCTCCGAGACCGATTACGGCGACTATGGTGTTTTCGAGGATCGAATCCAGATTATCTCCTAGAAACGACTGACGGTTGTTCACTGAAAAAACCTCCTTAGCCAGCCGAGTACAGTATCTCCAAATCCGCTGGGCGTCACTACGTAGTGCGTTATCTCAATCGGGTCAGACATGTTGGGAACCCAGACCCGCGCGACCAGAGAGTCTTCGCTAAGAAGGAGAACCCCATGCGTTACATGCGAGTTCGCGTTTCGAAAGGAACGAAGATAGACCTCATGTGAGCCCAGGTCGACCGGGCTAAACGTTGGCATTCCAAATCCTCCGTGTGCATGAACGTGCAGGACCCCCTCGTTCTTGTGATCAGCCCGCTTCATAGCGAGGACAATTGCGCGGTGGTCAAGGTGGGCTCCAACAGATGAGTCATCCACGTAAAAGCTATCTGGAACGGGGAGATAGTCCGAGCACTCAAGAGTGGTGCACGTGGTGGGTTTCGTGAAAAGGTAGCCCACTCGCTCTAGAGCGTACGGATGGGGGCGACTTAAGTCGCCCTTCATCCGCTGATATATGGCGTTCGGAATACGTATCAGCATCATTCCAGTAACCCCCTAAGGTGGTTCGCGATCATCTCAAGGTATGGGCCGTCCTTTACCTCGTTGTAGGAAAAGGCATACCAAGTTTGTCCCGCGATAAGACGTGGCCCATAATTGTTCGGGATGTGCGGTGAGTCTACACGCTCCTTTAGGAACAAGCGCGATGTGTATCCTCCACACGACGGTGCGTATGCTTTGAGGCAGAATAATGCATCGGTTTCTTTTGGCGTGCAGCCTTGCGGCATACGAAGGCCAGGGACGAAAACATAGTGGTCACGCCCATCGATACATTCCCTGACGCCAGAACCATATACCGCGCGCAGTGCTTCGATTTGGTCGGATGGGTACATCAGTGCATCCCATCAAGACGAATGGCCAGAAGAGCCGCCTGACTTAAAGTGCTCCCCGCCGTGTACAACCACGAACCCATCGTTGGGCAACAGTTCATACTGTGGTAGCTGGTAAACGAGGTCAGTACTCGGGATATCTCCCAGTTTTCGGATGGTGGATACTTCCAGTCGCCCCTCATGAACTTCATACGGGGAATTGTTAATGAAAATGGTGATCATGTTGTGTGCGGGATCTTTGCCAGCGTTAGCTGTTGGCGGGTTAAGGGGTGGATCTTTGTGGTTCTCCATAAGTGACCAATCCTCCGCTCGCGAAGATGTGGTTTTGCCGGGAGGATATGGTAAAGTACAAGGAGAACATACCTATATCCAGACGGCCTTACCCAAGTCCGGCAATTACACGGTATCTGACCATTCCGTGTTTTTGTGTTTTTCCGAGATGAGTACACCCCTATCGAGGAGGTGTGCCTTCCATCACATTTCATTATATACAAATAAAAATTTTTGTAAAGTCAACTAATCATGTAACCAAAAACTGAGGTTTCGGTTACACTAGTATTGAAGTACAAAAGACAGGTGGTGTTTTATGACTTCCAATACGATTGGTTACAATTTGCGGCGTATCAGGGTAAGCCAGGGTTTAACTCAAGAACGTGCTGCAGAGCTAAGTGGCTTATCCCGGCCGGCATATTGCAATATTGAAAATGGGGATTCCATGCCGAAAGTATCAACGTTGCAGAACATTGCATCGGGCTTGGGGGTGAGATTGGAGGATCTCGTTAGCCCAATAAGGACTTTGGAACAGGTGCGATTTCGAGCGCATAAGCACATGAAGAGTCGCGACCAAATTCTCGCTGACGTCGCGCGATGGTTGGAAGATTTCAATTATCTCGAGGACCTGCTGGACAAAAAAGTGCCCTATCGATTAAATCAGCTATCTCATCAACTTCCTTCAGGAGAATCCCGCGCCAAAGAGGCTGCAAAAGACGCACGGCAGGAACTCGGCCTGAAGTCCAAGGAACCAATTCGGGATATCGCCGGACTACTTGAATCCAGTGGTATCAAACTTTACCCAATAAGTCTCGTATCTAATGACTTTTTCGGGTTGTCTGTTTCTGCACAAGATGGGGGTCCCGCCGTAGTTGTCAACGTGTGGGATCGAATTTCGGTCGAGCGGTGGATTTTTAGCGCGGCGCACGAGTTGGGCCATTTGCTATTGCACTTGGATGCCTATCGTGTGGATGAAACTCAAGAGGATGAAGTTCAGGAGCATGAGGCGAACATTTTTGCGTCCCACTTTCTTATGCCTGATGATGTTTTTTGGTCGGAATGGGATGAGACCTATGGATTGGGGTTTGTTGATCGGGTGTTAAAAGTAAAGCGGATTTTCCTAGTGAGCTACAAAACGGTGTTGTATCGGTTGTCGGAGAGGTATGGTAACTCGGTTTGGGGGCGGTTTCAAGTGGGATTCAAGTCCCGAACGGGTAAGACTTTAAAGTTAATGGATGAGCCCGACGCACTTTTACCAAGTTCTTTTCTGCAGTCTATGCCCGAGGTGCTACGCTCTAAGGAACCGGATTCCTTATCGGCATCGGACTTCGTGGAAGATCGGCTGTCCATGTTGGTGCGTCATGCAATCGAACAGGAGAAGATTACCCTCAGTAGAGGCGCCGAAATTCTGCGACTGGATCTCGATGATATGCGAGACCGAGTGGCATCATGGGGAGTGGATCAGTGATCCGGAAACCCCAGCATCCTCTAATACTGGACGCGAACATCCTTGTCGATTATGTTCCTTGCGACAACACCGTAATTAAATTAATTTCGACTCATGTGGGACACATTCACGTCGCCACACCAGTTTTGCACGAAGTGAAGCAAATCACGGAGCACGACTGCCTTAATCTGGGGATCACTCTAGTGGAGCCCCAGGTTGAGCAACTTATTTCCGCCGCGCATGGAAGAGGGCCCTTGTCCCTACAGGACCACCTGTGCGTACTTCTGGCCAAGGAACGGGGTTGGACCTGTGTCACCAACGATCGGCCCTTGAGGCGTGAATGTGCGGTCCAAGGTGTCCCACTTATTTGGGGAATTGAGCTCATTTGCAAGCTTGTGGAGACCGGAGGGCTTTCTCAGGAGTCTGCGAAAGATATTATTCTTTGCATTCACCAGAACAACCCGCGATACATTAGCTGGGACATAGTACAAAGCGCATTGGTGAGACTGGGTATGGAGACCTCTCTATAGTCCACATGGGTTCAACAACTCATGCCAGAGACATTTGCGCTGTCTTGAAGCCGTTGGGGAGCACGGGATTCGTAGAGGCTCACAAAGAATTTTCCCCAATAAAAGGACGGAAGGGTGCGGATTTGCCGCACCGATTGGGGCGCCAACGGCCGATTTAACCCCACCCACAGTACTCCGTGCCACAATTCCAGAAAGTCGCATTACCATAAGAAGAACGGGCCGAACTCTGGTAAAATTGAAGTATTTACTCACAATTTTCCGAATGAGCTCTCCCGTATGGCTATCATATCACTACTTTTCCTCTTTTCGTGGCAAGATGTCGAGGAATTAGGTGACGTCGATGCCGACTTTGGACGCAAGGAATATCATGGCGTTGACTAGGACGGCACCACCTGGGCCAAGGTGGTGAGGTGGTTCGGATATAAGCTATACCTGGTCGTCGATTCGACGTACGAATTGCTGGTGGCATGGGAAGTGACGAAAGCGTCCATGTCCGATGTGACCCGGGCGGTGCCCTTGTTGGATCATCTGCACCACCGATGGGGCGGTAATGTTCCGCGTAGCCATTTTAACGGCCGTCCGGGGCTATGACGATACCAAACTGATCACCGCCTGCTGGGACACCTACAAGATTAAGCCGGTGATCGATATCCGGAACATGTGGCGGGATCCGGATGCCACGCGAATCCTTCCGGGCCATCCGACGGTCACCTATAATTATCGTGGCGACGTCTTGTGTCATGATCCGGTCACGGGTCAAAGTCACACCATGAGTCGCGCGGATTCGAAACCGGGCGCCAACGTCTCAAAAAGCGGTGTCCTGCCCGCTTTGCAGGCGTGTCCTGTGAGGGTCAAAACAGCTGCCCCGTCGCCCAGGGTCTTCGCATTCCCTTATAGACCGATCGGCGGATTTTTACGCCCATTGACCCTCTGGGATCTTCGTCACAAACGGCTGTGGAGTCGCCGCGCATTGACTGAAATCGCTTCAACGGAAAAAACTCTTTTCAGTTTGATCCTGAGAATCAGCATCCGTTGATAAAATACTCAAAATTTATGGCTTTTTTCAGGGTTTCAGACTTTAATCACTTTGTGCCCTATGGAATTTCGAAAGGATGGATAGACATGGACATATCAAAACATCGGGAACAAGATCAGGCAATTCACCGGAAGCTGGCTGGTGATTTGTTTAATGCCACGTGGGAGCTGATGGATAAGCCAGATCGTACCCCAGCCGAAGAAGCCCTGATGATACACGCCGCCCATGCTTCGCGTTACCACTGGGAGGTTGTCGGCAAGCCGGAGAATTTTGCCCGCGGCGATTGGCAAATTTCGCGGGTGTATAGTGTGGCCGGCGTAGCGGAACGGGCTCTGCATTATGCGTTGTCATCGCTGCAGATTTGCTGTGAAACCGATCTTGACGGATTTGACATGGGATTTGCCCATGAAGCCGTGGCACGGGCGTACGCGTTGCAAGGCGACGAAGGACACCGAGATGAACATCTCGCGCTAGGAACACAGGCGGCACAACGTGTTCCCAATCCGTTAGACAAGGCATGGCTGCTGAAGAATCTGGAGAGTGTGAAGTCGTTGTCAATTCCTCCGTGGGAGTAAGAGCTATCCCGGGAGAGACGGATTGGGGTTCAGCTTCTCCAGCCATTGTATGCTCGAGCAATGACTTTTTCGCAATGCGTCCGGAGGGCTCCCCGGGTCTATAATCGTTGGTGACCGGAACCTATACTGATGTCAATAAAATGGACATAAAACCCAACCGAGGAGGTGCCAATGAATCAGCACACGAGACTACGTAATTCACTGAATGATCGGTTAATCGAAGGACGTATCGTGCAAGAGTTCATTCAGTTTCTTGAACCGGCCCTTGACAGAGTCTACCACTATCGAAAGGGAGTAGATGTTCATCCTGACCTCAAAGCCAGCCTCTGCACTAGCGAGATTAGGCCGGATGCGGTCTCTTGGCTCGTCGCGTTTGACTCCCTTGCGGAGTCGTTTGCTGAACCGACGTGGATGAGCGGGGGAGAGTGCCGATTACCCGCCATAAAAATCGAGCATGGCATAGCAACCGCACTGACTGATGGCGAAACACGTTGTTTGGGCACAGCGATCCAATGGATTCGTGAAGCGAACCTGACGGTCATTCTTGAGTTGGTCGTTGGGGCCGTCGCTCTGATGGAGGCGTCCACTATCGTCCAGACTCACACGGGGTAGCCCGAATCCCGCTCAACGCCCTGTCGGTCAGTTCGATGGCGACCACCCTCGCTGTGGAAGCTGCGACAAGTCTGTTTAATCTCTGTGTTGTTGCGGAGACGTTTTTAGGCAACGTCGGAACGAAGGGGACTACGGACCGGTTGATGGAACTCAGAAACGTGTTCAGGTTGTCGGTAAAGTTTGCACTTCTCGAGCGAAGCGTGAATGCCAACAGGCGCTCGATGAAGATTTCTGAGGAACTCGCACAATGCGAGTTGCAATTGGACGCGTATGCAACGGGCAAGTTAGTGCAGATCGTGAATTCGACTACGGGCTTCCCTATTTGCAAGGACATGGTGTGCTGTTGGTTTCCAATGTGGGATAGATTGCCGTTCATCTTACGAGGTCAAGACCAAATCATGGAAAGTCCTGTGGTGATTGAACCCGTAAACCAGTGGGGGCGCATTTAACTCAGTGAGGTGAACGAGAATTGGGCGTTTTTGTGGCATTAGAAGGAATCGACGGAGCGGGAAAAACGACGATACGAAGGCGGCTTTTCGAAGCGTTGGAGTCAGCCGATGACTTTTGCCTCATGTGTGGGCAACATTCATGGTTAGATCCGGCGAGTGCACGCATCATCATCAACTTTCGCGAAAATCGCGTCATCCCTGATCCGCAGGTTCTGCGCGATGCGTACATTAGGGACAAGGTCTTTCTATCCAAACAGATCGTCGAGCCAGCATTAGGCGTGGCCCATGTCATCGCCGATCGCTATATCTATAGCGACGCCGTTTACCAAGAGATCCTCTTTGGTCTTTCAGCGATTGACACGATCGATCGGCATGTTCAACTGGGGACCCGGCTCCCTGATTTAATCATCTTTGTCGATACGGATCCGCATATTGCTTTTGAACGGGTGCGTAACAGGTCGCAAGACAAGCGCTATTACGAGAGCGAGGATTTTTTGCGAAAGGCCGTCTGCGCCTATCAAAACCTATTCTTCGGGAGTTCCGCTTCGCGAACGCTTCCCGCAGTCATGAGATTTGAAAACAATCACGAAAACTGGCAGAGCCGCTTTGAACGGACCGTGTTACCGGTAGTCGAACGTCTAAAACGAAAGAAGGCCGATTAAACTACCCATAAATAAGCACGGTTGAATGGACTGACCAGCATAGCGTAGACTCCGGTTTTACCTTTCCATGTCCGTCCATTCCGATCCATTACCCCATGCGAGATACCCCGTATTTGTTATCGTACAGTTCACCATATTAAACGGCGCAATAGGAGTGATTTTCAGCGAACCGATCACAAGGGCTTGTGCGTGGTGCCCACCGATACGTCGGCCAACGCGCCCTGGTCCGGTCTCTACACTCCCTGTGAGAACACTTTTTCACCAGGGGGCCATCCCGTAATTTGCGACTTTGCCGACGTCGTATTCCTCACTAGCGCTGTTGTCGGTGAATGCTGTCGTGTGCCTCGCTGCGGCTTTCGCTCCTTTCTAACAAATTGTTAAACAGATAGCAATGCTATGGTACGGGCTCGGGGACATCCAATCATGATTGGCTAATTAATACAATCCATGTGAGGATATTCTACGGTGTCTGCACAACACTACTTCGTAATCACCCTCGACAATCGATATAGTCCCGCAATGCACCGTGTCGTAGTGAACGTTGGCATCACGGTCGTGGAAACCATCGGTCGAACCATGCTAGGATACGGTCAAATCGGTCTTGACGCATCCGAGGGCGGCCTTGTGTGGTCATTAAATGCGATTCTCCAGGGTACACAACGAATTCAGTGGGGATATTGCGTGTTTTCAGTAGTGTATATAAGGAACTAGACTCTGCAATAGGACATCGCTGATCGTTGAGACCTTGAAGAATTAATACCGGACAGGAAATACTATGGGCATACCGCAATGGCGAGTTCTTCCACAACACTTGGTTGGCAAGGTCGGGATCATCCCACGTGATTTGACATCCCTTTAGAGTGAACGTATACCCGATATCGGATGCCCACAACATATTGAGCTGGTTCACCACTGGGGCTTGGATCACTGCTGCCTTTAGACGTTGGGCCCAATGCCCAGCCAGCCATGCGGCCATGAAGCCACCATAACTAATGCCCATGACGCCATAGTGACTGTTGTAGCCTTCCTGTTCTAAGAATCGAACGACTTGTTCCCAGTCGGATTCGTCCTTCTCGCCCCAATGACCTTGAAGTGACAGCGCATATTCGCGACCATATCCAATGCTTCCATGGGGATTCGTCCAAACAACATTAAACCCTCGCTGTGCTAAAGCATGATACAATACCGTGGGCTGTCGTGTAAATGCGTTATAGGGGCCACCATGTATGGAGAGAATTGTACCTCGCGCTGGGGAAACCGCTTCCAAAACAAACACATGCAGTCGATCTGAGTCGCCCGAATTCAGCCACAATTCCCGGGGAGGAAGAAATCGCTCAGCATTATGACGGGTGAGAATCGTTGGTTTATGGTCTTTGACCAGCGTTATCTCGTCATATCGAGTCAAATCGTGTGATATGGTTATCAGATCATCCGTTCGGACTGAAACGGCCTCGACATAATCGGCACCTTCGGGGGTTAGAACGTCCACCTTACCGTTGAGACACACCTGAATGATACGTAAAGATCCATGATACGATTCGGTTAATAAAACGGAATGGTCGTTTCGCCAGGTTAAAACTTTGCGGGTCACGGCCGTTCGCCAATCGGCCCCCTCGACTCCATCTGCACCCGGCCAGCCCATATTGGGATGATACAACACGGTCAATTCGCGATTATCTATGTGACCAATATATAATACGGGCGGTTCTGGGGTTCCAATGGTGTCGGATTTAGCAATGAGAGCAAATTTTATACTGTCAGGCGACCATGCCAGCGCTAGTGGAGCACGGGGTGCTGATACTTCATACAATTGCTGCGTTTGAGTATCCATCAACACCATGGTACGATCTAACAAATCTTGTACGGAGTCACTTCGTCTAAGACCTAAAAGATGTTGTCCGTCCGGTGCAATTAACGCTGTCTCATAACCATTTAGAAGTTCGATGCGCTCAGGAGAGGGGTGGTCCACAGACACACGCCAAATTGTATGAGTACCTCTGAGGTATCCTTCCCCATCTTGTTTAAAGGGCAACTCTGAAAAGACCCACACCTCGTTGTCACGGGGTTGCGTGACGACTGAACAAACAATGCTCCTTTGTAGCCACGAAATGGAAATGGACCGGATCGTGCCTGGTAACTCGGCAACATGATGCGTGGTCTTATCTAACGTGGCGCGGTACAGATGAGGCCCGACACTATAGATTAAGGATCCATCCTCGAGAAAGGATAATCCCGATGGTTTGCCAACAATTTGGATGAGATCGGAGGGAATCAAACTGTCTAATGGTAAAATTTCAAGCGTCGCAATATAGGAATTACTAGGCAAGCTCGCCGTGATCTTCCAATATGCGATTAAGTTCTTGGGCGGATAATATTCGATCGCATTGAGGGATGACGCGTTAAGGGGTGTATAATCCATGAAATTCTTCTCCTTGTCTCATCGAACGTGATTGAGAATACTTATGCCTTTCAGCCCGGTTTGCGGGTAATTTGTTGCGGGTCAAAATACTGTTGACTTTCATCGGCTAGCATATTTAGGGCCAGAACCGCACTCACAATGGCCAAACCGGGGAAGACGGCCATCCACCAGTCGGTGGGAATGTATTGTTGCGCCTGCGTAATCATGGCACCCCATTCGGGTTGGGGAGGCGGGGGGCCTAATCCAATGAACGTCAATCCCGCAACGGCTAGGATGCTGGCCCCCATATCTATGACCCCTAATATCACAATGCTACCAATCAGATTGCGCAGTAGATGAACAAGAATAATGCGCAGTGGTGAAGCTCCCGCGGCTTCGGCTGCTTCTACGAACATTGCCGATCGTAACGAGAGCGTGGAACTCCGGGCTAAGCGTATAAAAATGGGAATTTCACTCATAGCGATGGCAACAATGAGATCGATTACACCTTCTCCTGCAATCGTAATGACCACCATAGCGATGACAATGCTTGGAATGGCTAGCAAGATATCGGTTAAGCGCATAATAATCCATGACAGAATGCCGGTGCGATATCCGGCAATGACCCCAAGCATCGTTCCGGCCCCCGCTCCCACTCCAACAGATCCCACTGCAATGAGCAGAGCATCCTGAGCCCCATAAAGAATCCGGCTAAAAATATCACGGCCTAGCTGGTCGGTTCCGCAGATATGCGCGAAACTTGGTGGTTGTAATGCCGCATTGGAATTTATTGCGGTTGGACTATATGGTGCTATCATGGGCGCCGCGATCGCGGCAAAAATCCAAAAGGCCAAAATGATGACGGCGATGATCAGGCGAGCTGTTATCTTGATATGAAATCGCGAAGATGAACCCGGCTCCGGTGGAGTGACAGATATCGTTGGTTCGATCGGTACCATAATCAGGAATACCTCACACGTGGATCAATTATCGCGTATAAAATATCGACTAACAAGTTTACGATGATAAAAATAAGGGACAAGTACAGAACGCCTCCTTGGACCAGAGTGTAGTCCCGAGACTGAATAGCCGAAATGAGTAACGAACCTAGTCCTGGCCAGCCGAACAACTGCTCTACGATGACGGTGCCACTTAAGAGGTAACCTAATTGTAATCCTAGAATGGTAATGGTGGGCAGTAAGGCATTCCGTAAGGCATGAGCCATCAAAATTCGTCCGGCGGAAGCGCCTTTGGCTTGTGCGGTGCGAATATAATCATGGTGCATAATTGCCATCATTTCGTTTTTAATAATCCGCACATTCACGGCTCCGGCAATCAGTCCCACCGAAAGGGCTGGCAACACCAAATGGGATAATCCGCCATAACCAAAAACGGGAAACCAGCCTAATTCTAAGGCAAACACCATGATGAGAAGAATCCCTAACCAAAATTGAGGAGTGGCCAATAAGATGGTAGCCATAATCATAACCACATGATCAATCACGGTTTTGTGAAACCGCGATGCTATCAATCCGCCCGAAAATCCGGAGATGACGGCTACGATAAACGCGGCAAATGCTAGTTGTAGGGTTGCGGCCAATCGTCCAGACAATAAAGTGCTGACGGGTTGTCCGGACTGCATACTGAGTCCGAGATTTCCGTGAACTAGCCCGGTAATGTACGTGACATATTGTTGCCATAGGGGCTTGTTAAGCCCTAACTGATTTTCCAGAAAATGAACGGATTGGGGAGTGGCGTTAGTGCCGAGGGACAAAATCACAGGATTGCCCGGAATGAGCCGAAGAATTAGGAATACAATCATCGTAACACCCAACATGACGGGAATCGATGCAATCACTCGTCGGATGATGAATGTGAGCATAAATTCCTCCGTTCTGTCTGGTTACTTATTGAACGTCTTGGACTTCTATAATCGATCCGGGTGCAATTTGTAATCCATGAATTTTGCTGCTATACACCGTATAATTGACTTCGTTGTAAATAGGTGCGATGACGGCTTGCTGTACCATAAACCGCTGTATCTTATGATAAATTTGGGCGCGCTGCGTAGGATTCGTGGCTTCGCGTCCTTCTGTCAGAAGCTTATCCAAGTACGGATTGCTGTATTGGCTCATGTTCAGGCCGCCATTTAATTCGTGCGAATCAAAGAAGAGATATAAAACGTCTGGATCGGTATAGGTGTAACCCATAATGCCTAAATCTTGTTGACCTTTCTCCATATCAGTAATGAGGGTGCCTATATCCATGTTATGGATTGTCGTTTTAATCCCGACGGCTTGGAGGTTTTGTTGGATGATCTGCGCGGCTGATGACCAGCCCGTAATCGGAGAGCTGTATAGGCTAAAATTTAACGCAAGGTTGCCTTTTTGCCGATAGCCATTGGGTCCCATGACAAATCCGGCTTGTGTAAGCAGTTGTTTAGCTTTATTCGGGTGGTAGTGATAGCCGAATGACGGGGATTTGGGGTCATAACCGAAGATGGTAGAAGGTAGGGGACTGTAAGCGGGCTGTCCTGCCCCGTCTAGGGCCAACTTAACGATTTCGTGCCGGTTAATGGCATAATTAATGGCCTTTCGAACCGCTAAATTTTGTAGTGCGGGATTTTTGAAATTCATGACGAGAAACATACCTAGTCCATCCCGGAGGGAACTTTGAATGCGAAAAGCCGCATTGTGCTCGAACCCCGCAAGTTGTTGATAAGGGACTCCAGCAACAGAAATTTCACCTGTTTTGAGACCTGCCACAACTGTTGAACTCGATGATAAAAAGTCAAAGATCAGTTTTTGAAATTTGACCGGACCATGATTGGTGAAAAATGGTGGAGCCCAGTCATAATGGGGATTTCGCACCAGCGTTAGAGACTTCCCAGGGATATATTGTTCAACCTCCAGGGGACCAGTACCGATAGGTTTTTGAGCGAATTCGGCTCCTTCTTTCTTTACTGCTGTTGGGCTAATTGCCATTAGATCAGGAGATGACAGGGCTACCGATAGAAACGGAGCATAGGGATGCTTTAAAGTAATTTGTAAGGTATATGGGCCGAGCACCTTGATACTTGATACCGGTTGTAAAAGGGCTGTGGCAATATTACCGTGGGTAGCAGGATTCATCGCCCGGTTTAGCGTATATGCCATGGCTTGCGCGTTAAAAGGCGTTCCGTCTTGAAAGGTAACATGGTGTCGAAGAAAAAATGTGTAAACTAATCCATTGGAACTGACTGTCCATCGTTTAGCTAGGTCCGGCTCGACTTGCTTGGTCCAGGGATCCACAGTGACCAGCGTGTTACCGACATAACTCAAAATCGTTGCCGTGATTGCGGCACCGGTCTTCTGGGGATCTAAAGTATCGGGAGTATCAGGTTCCGCGATGGTGATCGTATTAATAGAACTGTTTGATGTCGTTGCGGATTGGTGCGATCCACACCCGGATAGACTTAACGTGAGTAATCCAGTCGACAGTAGGACTATGATTGACTTTATTTTCGGCATCGCGCATCCCTCCGTAGACCATAATGTTAATATTCTCAATTCGACATCCCTGAAAAAATTCCTTCAATGTCAGTCAATATGAAATAAAAAATTCGTGTTTTGGGCTAATGACTAAAATATTTAAAGCTAGACCAAATCGAATCCACCATTTTTAAATGGCGAAGGGTAGCTTCCGAATTGGCATCACGTATGAGTCGGACAAGGATTTGTGTCAAAATCATAATGGCGGTACCTGACGGAAAGAATGATTCTTGAACCATCGGGAGTTGTAATAATATATCAGGAGATTGTGTTAATTTAGGGCCTGAGATATCAGTGATTAAGGCGGTTGTGCATGTATCGTGGACGCAAAGGAATTCGAGGATGTCTAGGGAAATTTGAGAGTATCGTGGGAAGGTCAGGACGAGAAAGAGATCGTCAGAAGTTAGAGACTTTAGGATTAATCCAAGGTGTGGGTCATCGGAGGAAATAAACGTCACCTCAGGAAGAATGAGATGCAGATGCAAAGCTAAATGTGATGCCATGGGGATTGTCATTAGATGTGCTGATATGTAAATCCGTCGGTGCTGACTTAACTTGGCCGCAAGATCGTGTATTGGGTCCCAGTCCATATCGCGGAGTCTTTGAATCAAATTCTGTTCACTTTCCAAAATCTCGGTAATACTATTTCGAGGATGAAAGGTTCCAGATCGTGTAGCACGCCAAACCAGTGAACTGGGCGGAAGACTCTCTCGTACCGCCGACTGAAAGTCCAAAAAGCCATCATATCCTATTGCTTGCACGCAGCGTACTACGGCGGACTCGCTAGTGTTGGCAAGCCGCGCGATTTCTGCAGCATTTCTCCATGCCGCTTCAGGTAAGTTTGTTGCTAGCCAGCGGGCAACACGCTGAAGTGCCGGTGATAAATTATGCAACAAGGAAAGTAGTTCATTTTGGATAATGTCCAACGTTTTAACCACCAAGAAACACACATCCTTTCAAGAAAAAACAGATAACAATCATGATGCGCGGTAACGAGCATTTCAGTCCACTATCAATTGATTCCTTACACCTAGCCGCGGAAAGATCTAAGTTACTATATTTTGTAGCT
>JAKAAL010000764.1 GCA_021802375.1 Bacillota bacterium
TGCCGAACTGGTTGGCGTGCCCTTGGCCCTGGTTTCTGTAGGACGGGAGCGGACCAACACGATTGTTCTCAAGCCGCTGTTTTAGGCGGACTTGACCTGAACGGCCGCGGGTGCTAGCATGAAGATGCGCGGAAGTAGCTCAGTTGGTAGAGCGTCGGCTTCCCAAGCCGAAGGTCGCGGGTTCGAACCCCGTCTTCCGCTCCATCCTTATGTTGGCGGGTCTACCACGGCTCGTGATGCACTTCATCTCCATGCTCAAGTTGGATGGTCACGTGATTGATTCCTAAAGCCTCCAACGCATCGTGAATTTGACAGAGGAGAATTTGTGGATCTTTTCCCTGCCAATCTGTCGTTACGCCGACATGGCAAGCTAACGCAGTTTGTCCACTTCCAATGCGCCAAACGTGCAAATCGTGAATCCTCTCTACCCCAGGCACCGTGGACAGAATCTTGGTGATGGATGCGGGATCCACATTGGGCGGGGTGGCTTCCATTAGGATGCCCAAGCCATCTTTCAAAATTCGCCAGGTGCTGGCGATCATGGCCAAAGCAATCAGTAAGGTGAGCACGGGATTGACGACGGGCCAATGCGTCAACGCCAGGATGACTCCGCCAAGCAGGACGGCCATGGAGCTGGCTGCGTCGCTGAGTAAGTGTAGCCAGGTGCCAAATAGGTTGAGGTTGTCATGGTGATGAAAACGAAGCGCGAGCCCTCCATAGACGGCCAGTGCTACGGCCGCCGTGGCCATCATCAGGGTGCTGCGGGTATTCACGGGATGGTGCCATTGCTGAAGGGCTTCCACGATTAAGGCCAATGCCACCGCGATCAGCAGGACACCATTGAAAAACGCCACTAAGACTTCCATGCGCGCATAGCCAAAGGACATCCGCTCGGTCGGGGCCCGCTTTAATTGTCGGAAGGCGTACCAGGAGAGACTGATGGCTGCTAAATCGGTCATGGTGTGGCCGGCGTCGGCCCATAAAGCCAAACTCCGTGACCACCAGGCACCCAGGCAGAGCAGCACGATGAGGGCCATGGTGGCCCAGAACGTTAAAGGCAATTGGCTGTCATTCGGGCCCAGGTGATGGGCATGTGGATGGTCTGTCGACATCAGTTATCGCCCAGTTCCTCAGTCGCTGGCGAACAGCAACTTGGTTGATTCGACGCGCGGTCTAGTGGCATGGTACCACATATGTGAGGATGGGCTAAAGGTTACTTGATCCAAGGTTGTAGTCGGGTGACATAGCGAAAGATCAAGACGGCGAGCAGACCGTAGAAGAGGCCATCAGCTAAGGTCAGCGTATAAGGCCACCAACGGGTCACCTCGTCTAGCTGATACAGCCGTGAACCTAGCGCACCGTAGGCCGAAAAGGCAGCCGCCACATTTGCTTGGGCATGAGGACTGTGCAATATGATTTGTGCGCCGAGGCTGCTTAGGATCCCACTATAAAGGCCTACCCAGACGATTTCTCGGGCGCGACGAGCGAACGATGCAGCCATCACCAAGAGGCGAAGAGCCAGCCCAAAGGCGATGAGATGGACCTCAAGCATCCAGCGCGGGGTAAGGCCGAGCGACCATAGGGTCATGGGACTGAGTAATAAAGAGGCGATGACCAGAGTAATGACCGATAGTGGCCGCATGGCAATCTCCTCCCTGGTGTTGATATCCCATTCTATGTTGGAAGGGCGGGTATTAACCCCCAGGAATTCACGCTTGAGCCTCGCGAGCGGGGCAGGTATAATGGACCTATTGCTGGCGTAGCTCAGTTGGTAGAGCAGCGGTTTCGTAAACCGCAGGTCGTCGGTTCAAGTCCGACCGTCAGCTCCATTTTTTTGAGACAGGGCAAGGGATTGGGGGATGACCCTAATCCGTGGAATCGGGGGGAACCGGAGATTCGCCGCAATCCTGCCGCAACCGATGAGCCAGCGCCTCCGTCTTTATCCTTTGCGCCTCCGTTAACACATGGGTATACGTTTGCGCGGTAAAGCTCACTTGGCTATGCCCCAGGCGGTCTGCGATGACCCGAAGATTTTCGCCTTCAGCGAGAAGAAGGCTAGCATGGGTATGGCGAAGGTCGTGAAACCGAATGGACGGGACCTGAGATTGTGCGATAGCCTGGTAGTATGCGCGGCTAAGATTGCGTGCGTTGATAGGAGTACCATTGCGGGTTTCGAAGACCCAAACGCCATGAGCCGACCGTTGATTAGCTTCGCGAAGAGCGCTTAAGGTATCTTTATCAAGGGCTACGGTCCGTTTCCCTTGAGCCGTTTTCGGCGGCCCCAGTTTATTGTAGCGATTCATCGCACGCTGCACCGTGAGGGTTCCGGTCTCCCAGTTGATGTCCGTCCATTGTAACCCAAGAATTTCTCCGCGTCGCAATCCCGTCATTAAGGCTAATCTCCAAACGAGTCCCCATCGAGTATGTTCTGTTGCGGTTAAGAAACGGCGGACTTGGTCGATGGACCACCACGTTCGGCTAATTGGCTCCAAACGCGGCGGGGTGATCAGGGCCGCGACGTTGCGTTCGACGAGTTGCCATTTGACCGCCTGATCGAGCGCGGCTTGCAGGACTTGAAGGCAATAACGGACCGAGCGAGACGATATCCGACCAGGCTTGCCGTCACCGCGAGTGGTGGCTTGCCAGTGCTCCAGAGCACTTTGGACCGCAGGAACGCGCAGATCTTGTAGCCGGGTGGAACCCAGCGTAGGAATAAGATGGTTGCGCACCAGCCCACGATAACGGTCCCAGGTTTGCGACCGGATCTGCGTCTTTCGCATCGTGAGCCATTGTTCGAGCCATTCACCAACGGTCACTCCGGAGGGATCGATCGCTGTCCCACGATCAATTTCTCGGCGAACCTTATACCAATAGGCTTCCGCTTGGGCCTGAGTGCCTTCGACGGTTTCGTATCGTCTCTTCCAACGACCCGTGGCCGGGTCCTTGCCGACGAGCCACACGCATTGCCAAAGATTGGGACCGCGTGGACGCACATTCATGCTGTTGTTACCTCCCTCTGTCAAATGGTGAAACGGTGTAGTGCTGGCTAGGGTTCTTCGCTGAGAACTCTTCGGTGTCTTCGCTGATGTGGCGGACCGGCTGAATGCGACGGCGCCGTGGCGTCGGCATCTTGCAGTGGGCGAACTGCCACAGGGCCCTGTGTCTGAGTTTCCATCCATTCCTCCAACGCGACCACGGGAACCAGTACCCTTTGACCAACTTTTAGATGGGGGACTATGCCTCGTTCGCACCAACCGTATAAGGTGCGAGGAGAGACGCCTAAACGGCTGGAAGCTTCGACTACAGTTAGA
>JAKAAL010000765.1 GCA_021802375.1 Bacillota bacterium
GACGCGCGTAATCAATCGAGGCTTGGGCGTAGTTCACGTCATTCAGCCCAAAATTAGTGCGGCCCCACGACGTCTCGGGAACGACCAGCGGGGCCATTAACGCCTCGAAGGCACTGCCACCCCAACTAGGTACGTAGGTGATGCCTTGATACCGGTAATGTTTTTCGGCGACCGAGAAGGCCTTGCCCGAATAGGGATCGTGATAGACCACCGTAGGCCCGGAGGGCGTTTGGGTCTGCCAGGTAAACTGACGCGGTAGCGTCCGCCAGGTCCACCACCAGACATCCCCGGGAAGTTCCCGAGTGCCAATGCCTACATAGGCGGCAATGCGAGAATCGGCGTTGAGGTTTCCGCATACGAGTCCCGCCGGGCCTTGTCCCGCGTAGTAGCCTCCATACATCTGCCCGGCGTTGAGGTTCGTCGCCTGGCGGCCCGCATCATAGAATATGCCAAAGTCCATCGCTCCTAAAAGGGAGCTGGCCTGTTTGGCGAGCGGGGGAAATGCCTCACGGGCGATGATGAGAGATGATGCGTACCAGCCATTGTCCACGGTAGAAATGAATTGTCCCTTGATACGCGAAATGGGCGGCCCGTCCGGACCCGTGATCGGTTGTCCCGTAGCGCTGTTATACCAGCTAAGCAGGAAACCGTGCCATTTCTGAAGCTTTCCGATGGCCTGGAACTCGCGGTGCATCAGGCGGCTGGCTTGGGCAGGCGAAATGATATCCAAATTGTCCGCGGCGATAATGCTCCAAATATACATGGCAAGGTCGCTCGGTGAGGTATAGGCGCCTCGGGCTGGCGCTCCCTTGAGGCCAATATTATCCATTGGTAGATCCGTTTTGGGGTTGATGTTTACGGAAAAAAACTTCCAGGTCCTTTGGGCGATGTGGTCCAGGTTGGCTTTTTGCTGGGATGTTAAAGGATTTCCGGCGTAAAGGCCATGCAAAGGCGGAGCTCCATGAAAACGGGCTAATCGGCTAAGGGGGCTGGGTGATCGCTTGGCAGAGGCAAACGCCATGGTTCCCAAATTGACCGCGGTGAAGCTGAGCGATGCCGTGAGAACCAAACCGAGGGCCGTTCGCTGCGGCCGATGGATCCGCATGTAGACCATGCCTCCCGTCGATTTGGTCTGCCGAATCATGGCGCTGGCGCATCCTGAGAATGGGACCGTTTGAGACAAGGCCACCCCTTATCCTGTACGAAAGGTGGCGATGAAAAGGGACTCAACCAGCGTGTAAGCTGAAGAGAGTGTCCCACAGCCACGCAGGACGCGCAAGGTCTTGCCGCCGGTTCGGGTTGCGCGCGCGGACGGGCGGTCGTGTAGAGCCCATGAACCTTGGGTGGCGATCGGATGATGCCGGGATCGGTCTCGCACGAAGCTTGCGAGAAGTTGTAACGGACTTAAATAAATATGTTAATATCTTACGAACTATGACATACTGCGTTAAGGTGAGGGAGAATGGACGAACAGTTTGTCAGTATCGGCAAAGCCGCTAAGATGCTCGGCATGAGCATCGAGGGGCTCCGAAAATGGGAACGCGAGGGACGGTTGATTCCCGTCCGGACGTTGACGAATCATCGCCGCTATCGGGTGGCGGATTTACAGGCCCTGATGCACGAGCAGGCTGAAAATCCTCTGCAGGACGCCCGTTGCATCCTCTATGCCCGGGTCTTTACGAAAGCACAGCAAGAAGCGGGGAATTTGGATCGTCAATTGGGTCGGCTGACGGCATTCGCGGCGGAGCAGCACTGGACGGTCGTGGCTGCCCTGACGGACGTCGCCAGTGGTTTGGAGGAGAACCGCAAGGGCTTGCACCAACTACTTGAGCTCGCCCGAGACCATCAAGCCAGCCTGGTAGCCGTCGAATCTCGTGACCGATTGGCTAGGTTTGGCTTGGGCTATCTGGAAGCCTATTTGCATGCCTTCGGTGTGCGGGTCGTTGCCATGGAGAGTACCGCGAAGGACGATGCGGGGGAACTAGTGGAAGACTTAATCGCTGTCGCCACCTCGTTTTCTTCCCAAATTTACGGAAAACGCGCGGGAAGAGAGATGGGCGTGATGGTGCGTCAAGCCGTGGATAGCTTCGCCAAGCAAGCAGATCAGGAATGAACCCGCCCGTTTGGGATCGTGCTGCATACATAAGATCGGATTTTGATTTGCCTGGAGCGGGTTGGGGACAAGGCGATTAACCGTGGCAATGCGCCAGGTAAAGACTCTTCCCCCCTTAGCCCATTCTACGAAGGATTCCAGCCTCCGGTTTGGGTGTATTTCAACATCGAGCTCCTTAAGTTTGGCAGGGTACTGGCCCAAGACACATGGCTAGTTATGGCTTTTTTAAGGAGCATCGACCAGGTCTGACTCCAATAGTCCACGATCGGAGGCCAGAGGAAGGGTGAATTCACCACGCGGGCTGCCTTCTGAAAGACCAGCCCCACGCGCTCGTTGCCAAAGTACTTCCAAGGCGTGGACATGGTTGGAAGCGTTGCCCCGGCCGCGTCAGCAGGATAGACGCGGCCCTGAATCCAGTCTAGAGTCATTGCCTCTGGAGTAGTGCTGAGCCAAGCGATGAAGCGCAGGTCGGCTTTGGGGTGTTTGCTCAATTTGGTGACGACATCAGCGGATCCGCCAAAGTCGCCGGTCGCCGGCTTGCCGCTAAAGGTGGGCAAGGGGGTTACCCGCCACTGCCCCGACGCGTTGGGAGCGATGTTTGCCAACGTCGTGAGACGGTGCAAAGAGCCAATTTCGGTGGCCACCTTGTCACTGGCGAAAAGCTGGTCGCGTTGAAGGTTATTGATGAGGGTGTCGCTAATTAGCCCCTTTTTGGCCAGGGTGTTCCAATAGTTAAGGACCTGTACCCATGCTGGCGAGGCAATCGGATAGCTCCACGTACCGCGAGTCAAGGTGGCCAATTGACCGCCGTTGGCCCAGGCCAAAGCGGCAAGCTCTCGTGTAGCCGCAGGACTCATATCGATATTGAAATTGAGCCTGGGGGCTTTTTGGCGAAGGATCGCAGCGTCCGCACGAAATTGTCGCCATGTCCGAGGCACCCCAAGGTCGTAGCGGTTAAAAATTTGCTGGTTGTATAACAGTACAAGGGGTTGCTCACTTTGTGGAATACCATAAATGCCGTGGGCCATCGCCATTTGCTGCCAGGCCCAGGGATAAAAGTGGTAGCGGAGCTTTCCAGCTCCGTACGGGCCCAGATTGAGCAGGTCACCCGTTTGCACTAACCAGGGAACGTTATCGTATTTCACCTGGGCCACGTCGGGCACCCCCTTTTGGGTGGTGACCGCGGTTAAGAGCTTG
>JAKAAL010000766.1 GCA_021802375.1 Bacillota bacterium
GGGAGCGCGCCCGAGGAAGCGCTTCCGCTGCTCGAAGGACTGACCGCGTCCGCATGGCTTGCGGAAGGACATTATGAGGCCGCCTATCAAGCGGTCAACAGCGCGCTGGAGCGGACTCCCAGCCGGGCTGACCTTTGGTCCTTGGGAGGTCGCGCTCTCACGGCGCTGGGACGGCACTCCGAAGCCTCCAATTATTTCCAACGAGCAACCCGTGCCGAGGAAATCCCACTCCCCTACCTGGAGCCAGGCTACGCGACGTTTGGCGCCCGCTTGCGGCGCAGCCAGGCTGACATCCGAAGCGGAAACGTGTCGGGTGGGCTGGCGAGACTCTTCGCGCTGCTTCAGGAACATCCCCGCTATCGATCGGCCTGGCAGGCGGTGCTCGCCCACCTCGGGCCTACGCCCCCTGATGAGGTGTTCACCACCATGGCGGCGGTGGTGCCTCCCTCGCAAATTCGACAATTTTTTAAAACAGTGACCTATCCGACCAAAGAAGAACAGCGTATCCGAGATTGGCTTAAAAACCATTAATTTTAAGGCGAATTTCTTGCTAAATTCTTCATCCAAAAGCAGGAAATGGAATAAAGCTGTCGAAAGGTGAAGTATCGGAAGAACAAATTCCGACATGGGGGGGTTATCATGTCGAGTAAATCGCTGGCTTTCTTTCAGGACGGACAAGCGGTTGAATTGTCTTCTCCTATCTTTGCCCGGCCTCGCAGCAAGAGGCGGGGGCGACGCAGTGAATCGGACCGCTATTTTCCGAACGGTATGGTAAAGCCGACCCGCGACGAGCTGCTGCAATTCATACTTACCCATGTGCTGTACCAGGTCGATGCGACCGTGGGAGGACCCATCTTTTGCAAGCACATCATGAAACCGAACCGAGAGCGCAATCGTGAAAGCATGTATCACGTGGTCCTTGGACCACATGCCTGGACCGGTGTATGGGAAGTGGTTGGAAATCGCCGGATGTTTGACATTCGCGCGGAGTATCTGCCCAACGAAAGTACGTGGGTTCCGCAAATTCAATTGTCTCCAGGCAACTACATCGGTGTGGATAATCTTAATGGCATTGAATTGGACCCCATTCGGCTAAGACGAGAAGTAATTCGGCGCGGCTTCGCCACGCCGGAAGAGTATGACCGCTATACCGGCGGATTGGCGGAGCGGTATCGGGCGATTCCCTTTGCTGAACGAGGAATCTGGATGTAGGGGGAACCGGGATGCGGTTGGATTTCAGTGCTTTCGGCGGCATCATTTTTGGTGTGGTGGCTCTAGTTGGCGGATTTGTGCTGGAGGGCGGCCGAGCCGGGGCGCTATTGCAGGGAACGGCGGCCATGATTGTGTTTGGCGGCACGATTGGTGCCACCGCGGTCGGCTTTGCCCTGGAGGAGTTGAAACAGGTGCCTCGACTGTTTCGCATGGGCCTAACACGGTCGAACTTTGACCCCGTGCAACTCATCGAGCAGTTGGTCCGGTATACAGATATTGCGCGACGCCAGTCGCCCTTGGCCCTGGAACCGGAAATCGCCATCGCTAACGACCCCTTCCTCGAGAAAGGGCTCCAGTTGATTGTGGACAATGCCGACCCCACCTTCATGCGGCAAATGATGGAGACTGACATCTATGCGCAGTCCAGTCAGCAGAAGATGGGGGCGTCCATTTTTGAAGCGGCCGGCGGGTATGCGCCCACCATGGGGATTGTAGGAACCATTATGGGATTGGTGCACGTCCTCGGGGAATTGTCAGGCAACCCCAACCAGTTGGCATCGGCCATTGGCCTGGCCTTCATTGCGACGCTGTACGGGGTCGCCAGTGCCAACCTGATCTGGTTGCCGTTGGCCGGAAACCTGAAGAACAAGGCCAAGCATGGCACGTTGATGCGCCAGATTGCCCTGGAAGGACTGTTGTCCATCCAGCAGGGCATGGCGCCTTCCATGCTGCGGGACAAATTGATGAGCTTCATTCGTCCGTCCGGTGGTCCGGGGGCTGGGAGTGCTGACAGCGCCGCCACCCCTGTTGAGGAGGTTCAGGTGTCATGATGGAGGAAGAGCACGAAGAAGGCGGGGGTGGCGAAGGCGGTGGCATGATGCGTTGGCTCATCACTTACGCCGACTTGATTACCCTGCTTCTGGCCTTCTTCATCGTGCTCTATGCCATGAACCGTACGGAGCAGATTAAGTTTTCGCTGGTGGCTCAAGCGTTGGCGCAGAACTTTGACGCCAACAGCATCGTTGGGAGCTCGCCAGGGCCGTCGATTGTGACAGGCAACAGCGGCACCCACACGACGCGGGCCGAGCAGCAGCAGCTGCAATCGCTGAGCCGGCTGGAGACCAAGCTGCAGCAGGCGATCGACAAGGCGGGTCTGGCCAGTTCAGTGACCGTATCGAGCAATGTCCGCGGCGTCGAGGTGAGCCTCGACGCAACGACCTTGTTTAAGCCGGGATCAGCGGTACTGTCTCCGTCCGCGCAGGCGTTGATCGTTTCATTGGGCCGCGTCCTGACCACGGTGCCAAACGATGTTGAAGTGGTGGGCTATACCGATTCCACGCCGATTCACACCAGTCTGTATCCAAGCAACTGGCAGTTGTCGGCGATGCGGGCGGCGAACGTGGTCTACACGCTGAGTCAAGTGCCCAATATTCAGCCCGATCGGCTGTCTCTGGCGGGTTTTGGCCAATATCATCCGGTGGCGACCAACGCGACGGCCGCGGGGCGCGCGCAAAACCGAAGGGTGAACATTTTGGTGCTCCGGAACGATGTGGCCCAGGTCGCCATTGGCGGCGGGCCGTAAGCCGGATCAAGGAAGGTCCGGATGAATCCCAGGACGGGCGAGCGAGTAGGAGGGAGTTCTGATGGGTGTGGGACCGCTCAACAATCTAACTGACGCTACCATTGTGGCCACCATGAATCTTAGCCGTCAGCAAGAGCTCTACATCACCAATGACCTGGCCAACTATGACACACCGGGATTTAAAGCCCAGAATCTCTCATTTCAAAGCCAATTGGCACAGGCCCTGCAACAGGGCCCCAATGCCGTTGCCCAAGTTGCAGGAACGGTTCAGACGACGGCCGGATCCGTGACCAACAATGGCAACAGCGTTTCCATGACCTCGGAGATGTCAGACTTGGCCCGATCGCAACTGCTCTACGAGACGGCTGTCCAAGCCTATAACGAGAAAGTGACAGAACTCAAAATTGTCACAGAAGGGAAGGCGCAATAATGTTCGACGGACTTAACATTTCCTCGACCGGACTGGTCGCTGAATCCTTTCGCCTGTCTGTGGTCGCCAACAATCTGGCAAACGC
>JAKAAL010000767.1 GCA_021802375.1 Bacillota bacterium
TGCTGATGGTGATCGGGCCAAAACTCCGTGATCAAAATTCGGCCTTGGGGCTTTGCCACACGCTTGGCTTCCATCAGCGCACCCGGGCGCTTGGCGTGCGGCAGTTCACCCAACATCGCGACCATTGCGACCCAGTCGAACGAATCCCTTGGCCACGGCAGCGACTCGGCAGTACCCAGCCGGAGATCGGGCACCAAGCCTCCTCTTCCCGATATTCGGAGTCTTGCCAGACTAAGAACCTTCGGTTGGATGTCGAGTCCCGCCAGGTACCCTAACGATCCCACACGCTCCCTCAAAGCAGACAAAATCACACCAATTCCGACACCTACTTCTAGTACCCGCATATTTGTGACGTCTCCCATCAGCTCCAGAGCTTGGTCCGGGCCAAAATAGCGTAGCCGCACCGGATTTCCTAGAAAAAACCGTTCCAATGCCATGGACATCGGCCCCGGTTTCAGAACCCCATGGAGTCGAAAGGCCAAAAATCCCGCGACCAACAGAGCCACGATGATGGCGACCAGCGTCAAGGTAATCACACCCCTTGATTGGATACTATGGGATCTGTTGGGATATAGTAAAGTCGAGCCTTTTCAATAGGGACTCTTTGGAGGAGGATCGACTAACGTGGCAAATGCAACTAAAACGCTCAAAGTGGGTGACGTCGCCCCAAACTTCGAGTTACCCACCAAGGATCAACGGGTGATTCAGCTGAGCGATTACCGAGGACAAAAAAATGTCCTCTTACTGTTCTATCCTCTGGCCTGGACCCCGGTCTGAACCAACGAAATGCCGGCCTTTAATCAGGCTCTGCCTGAATTTGACCGGCTGAATACCCAAGTCTTGGGTATTAGTGTCGACTCGGTCCCTTGCAATACGGCGTGGGAGGATTCGTTGGGCCACCTTCATTACCCACTGTTGTCGGATTTTTGGCCGCATGGTAAGGTGGCAGAATCCTACGGCGTCTTACGATCCGAAGGCATTGCCGAACGTGCCGTAATCGGAATCGATCAAAAGGGTACCATTCGTTACATTGACGTCCACAACATTGCGGATGTCCCTCAACCAGAACCCGTCATCAAGGAATTCGAATCATGGGGGAAATAAGGGTGTGGGGCTCTTTGGAGCCCTCCCTTTATTTTTAGAGTCGGTAGTTACACCCGATTCCCTCGTGATCGCTGCGGTGCCATTTTAGCGCCGGGATCCGCTGCCCAATGGAACAGCAGTCTCACTTTCGACCCGCTAACGCATAGCGCCGCCCTCCGCGTTGGGGCAACCAGCGCATCACGCCCGGAGGGGGGATCAGGCGATCTGGCTCCTGGCTATGTAGCGGGAAGAGAATATCGGGGTGCACTATCTCAACTAATCGATTCAGGTCATCCGGGCTCGCATGACCTCCGGTCCCGATGGACCAGAACGGAACCCGAAGAAATTTCAGCCAGTCCTGCAAGACGTCCCACTTCGGGTCGAATACCCCTAAGGGCTCCCCATTGGCATGGATGAACACCGCGCCGGACAACGGCAAATCCAAAAGCCACGGATAAAAATCGGGTGAGACCATCACGGCATACTGGGCTGGTGCCCTTTGAATCTGGTCGATGGACGTCGCCGCATCCCACTCGGCAATTCCCGATAAACCCCATGCCTCAAGAAGCATCGCCACGGCACTGGGCCACAAGATGGTACGACCCATTTTATGCGCCCGCTCCAAAAACGCTTCAATCCGCTCCAAATTCCGGGGATACAGCGTCATCAAGACGACCCCCGGGGTTTGCCTCAGCGCCTCTTCAAATAAGTCGTCCACGGCTGTTTCGGAGCGCTGACTGGTCTGAAATCCAAAAGATAACGTCGTTCCCTCGATGACTAGAGCACGTGCTCCCTGAACCTGTCTCGCGAAATTCAAACTCTTTTCGGGATGCCGTCCATGCAGACGAATGTCGCCCGTGAAGGCCACGACCCCGTCCTCTGTTTTAACAGCATAACCCGAAGCCCCGACCACATCGTGGTCGACACTGTAACGTGTGACTTGAAAGGGCCCAAAAGTCATGGGCTCTCCTTCAAGCGTCTCCAACAAAGTCGGAGAATGGCCTTCCGGCACATCCCCCGCCGTAGCCAACGCTGCCATTAGGCGTCGAGTCTCAGGAGAGCAGTAGATAGGAATAGCAGGATCCACCCACCCGGTTAATCCAATATGGTCAATATGCCCGTGGGTTACAAATAGCGCGGTTTTGCCATCGCTTCCCGCCGCTAACGGATAGCCGTGCACCGCATCCGCCCGATAGATGTGAGGAATCAAAGGGACTTGTCCGGTCTTCAACCGGTCCAACAATCGGTGCGTCGGCCGCATTGTCACCCCCTGGCGAAATAGCCCGCTTCCGGGATTAAAATCGAGCCCGAAATCTAAAAGGACCCGCCAGCCGTCTTGTTCGATGAGCACTTTACTCGAACCGATAACCCCGACCCCGCCCCAGAAACTAATCTCCGCCATCGTCGATACCCTCCTTAACCGTTCCTTGTCGAACCCAGCGTTGTAGATCCGGTAACACATCCTCGATTTTTTGACCGACGACCGTGCTCGGCCCAGGCTGATAGCCGTAAGGGCTAATATATGCGGTCAGCCAACCCTGGTCTCGTGCCGGTGCAATGTCGTTGCGATAGTTGTCTCCCACACTAAACACGGCGTCGGGACGTGACGCATCATCCGGCCCCATAATCTCGCGAACCAATCCGGGCAATCCACTCGGTTTCTTCGCTTCGGGTCTTATATAATCAAAATATGGGGTGAGCCCGAGTTTGTCTAATAAGGGTCGAGCCGCCTGATTCGGACTATTGGACGCCACCGCCAGGACCACTCGCCCCTTGACTTGGGTAAGAAAATCCAATACCCCAGTAGGCACTTCCAACTGACACGCGTCCGTCATCATATGCCCCCTGGTCTCCATAAAGGCGTCTTGAAACACCCTTGAATCCGTCAGCAGCGGCCTTGCGAGGCTCACCACCGCTTCCCAATGATCACCCGCCGCTATCGTTCTGGTACCCATCAAGTGCGCGTTGACCGCTTCAAGATACCGGTCCCGATCTGCCTTTGGCATCCGAGACGCGACGGCCCCGGCGTAAAATCGAAAGGGGTCGTCCCCTCGGTACAAAGTGCCGTCAAAATCAAACAACAACACACGTCGCATCCTTCGTCCTCCTCCACCGTTCCGTACTGATGGGCTTATCCAAATTTGCTCATTGCTGACCAAATCTGTCGCCACCTTCCTGGTTCATCGCGTCACGGCTTCTTAGGGCCACAAGGACCGGTCGTCC
>JAKAAL010000768.1 GCA_021802375.1 Bacillota bacterium
GAAATCGACCCAGTCGGAAGACAGCGCCACATGACGCAAAAGTGACTCCGCCTCATCGATTTTCGGCCAATTGGCTCCCCATTCTTTCACGCCCTCCACAATGAGTTCATTGACCCGTTCCAGGTTTAGGGTTTTCTGCCAGACGCAGACGGTAAACTCTCTAATCTTGGACAGATCATTGTGCACTGGACCTGGAGTCTCTCTGAGCATGATATGAACAAAATGGTTGTGGCATACGCATCGAGTCTATCATGCTCAGTCCTCCGCCTCCGGTGCGGCCGTGATGTACACACGGATGCCGACCGCCTTGTCCTGGTTGTATGGCTAATCATTACCCAGAATGCGAGTACATGATGGCGTTAATGCCTCATCACCCCAGCATTACACTTTGAGCAATTTTCCATCAAAGGATTAAGTGTTATGGGCTACCTCAAAGGCAAAAGTGCCCTGATGGTCTTTGATCGGTTTCCGCAAATGAAGCAAGGGCGAGGGAGACATTTGTGGGCGCGGGAGTATTACGTGAGTACGGTAGGCGTCAACAAGGCATTGCCGCGAGTTCCTGGTGTCCATGCTATTGACACAAGTCCATTTTTAGAATGCAACGGTTGATCGGGCATCCCCAAGAAGCTACCGCATTTCATCCCGTAGCTTCTCCTATAACATCTTCTACAGACTGCTGCTCCGACTCGGACGAGTCCCAGCGCTTCCGCCAAGAATTGATGGTCCTCCCTACCATATTTACAACAATCGTTGTGTAAATAATGGTCAAACTTGGAGCAAGCCACGCCCACCAAGCAGTAGCCAAATACGGTTGGCTATTTGCGATTAATGTGCCCCATGTGGGCGTGGGTGGTGGAACCCCTAACCCTAAATATCCCAATGCGGCATCCAGCACAATGGCCCTAGCGAAGACATAGGTTAGTTGCGCCATAATAGCCGGCATCGCATTGGGTAAAAAATGTTTGAGGGCAATCCGTATTTGGCTGCCACCCAGAGCCTCGGCTGCCTCCACATAGGTCATGCTCCTTAACCGCAGTACCTCTCCCCGCACGACTCGCGCGGAGTACGGGATGAATGCCACGGAAATGACCAACATCTCTTTAGTGAGTCCGCTGCCTATGGCTCCAATGATGGCTAATGCAATCAAGATCGGAGGAAACGAGATTAGCGCATCCACCAATCGCATAATCCAAAAGTCACGGCGCGGTGTGATACAGAGCATCCCGAGAATAGTGCCCCCAAACCCGCTAGCAATAGTCACACCAAATCCCAAGACGAGTGAAGTTCTCCCGCCATATATCACCTGCGACAGAACATCTTGCCCTAAGCTGTCAGTCCCAAAAAGGTGCGCCAGTGAGGGCGGTTGCAACAAAGCATTATAGAACTGCTGATTAGGTCCATAGGGTGAAACCACTGGGGCAAACGCCACGATGGCGATTTCGATGAGCAACAGCACAACGCCGATCATGCTGTAGGACATCCGATATTTTCGGCTTGCTGCAAGGAATGTTGTCATTGGTAAATGGTCCTTGTTCGGGGATCGACTACAAAATACAACATGTCGACGATTAAGTTGATGGTAATGTAGCTAATGGCGATGAGCATTACCACGGCTTGTACAGTGGGATAGTCCTTGTTTAAAATCGCATTAACCGCAAGCCAGCCCAATCCCGGGATATTGAACACGGACTCTAAAATCACAACTCCCCCGAGGAGTGTCGCAAAGCTACTACCCATCATGGTCAAGGGGACGATGAGGGAACTCCGCAGGGCATGTCTAAAAAACGCGCGCATCTTTGATGCGCCTTTTGCCATAGCTACACGGACGTAGTCTCGCTGAAAAGATTCCACAATCGCATCACGAATGACCCTGGCAATCAGTCCGGCCTGGCCGATGCCTAAAACCAATGCCGGCAATGTGATACTGCCAAGGAATGGGCCGAGCCCTTGCGACGGGCTCGTGTACCCACTGACGGGAAACAGGCGAACCAGCACCGCAAACAAATAAATAAGCTCCAGTGCCAAAATAAAATCGGGGATAGCAATTTGAGCCATAAAAACTATATCCAGTACACGGTCAATCACGCTACCGGCGTACCACGCGGCCACCATCCCCAGAACCAGTGAGAGCAGTATGGATATAATCTCCGCATATATGGACAACCATAACGTGGGGGCAGCGTGTTGTGCAATAGCACGCAACACGGGTTCGTCGAGAAACACCGAATACCCGAAATTTCCCTGAACAATACCTGACAGCCAAATGCGAAATTGCTGGGGCAACGACTTATCAAGACCCATAGCTCTGGTTAGATGGGTTATGGCTTGGGCTGTAGCAGAAGGACCCAAAATTACCGCGGCTGGATTCCCGGGAACCAAATGGATGATGGAGAACGTCACGATCACAACAATAGCTAAAATCGGAATCGCCGCCCCAATTCTGCGGAGAATATAAACTAGCATGAGGTCCCCCCCTTTAGGTGCTGATGCGGTAGATAAATACCTGTGCCATCAACGTATTTTGGCATTCCACAATACCGGAAGATAGTAGCTTCCCAGTCCTTTAAGGTTGGATGACGTTACGGTCATTGAATAGTCGACACCTTCCATGACGTCGGGCATCTCTTGGTAGAATAATTTTTGAATTTCCCCAATGATTGCCAACTTGGTTTGGCGGTTCGACGTGCTTTCGTACTGATTGACATAGTTGCGTAACCGTGTTGAATTCCACTTCGCCGCATATCCCGGTTGGAAAATCAATTCGGACAACGGACTGACCGACTCTGCCGAATAGCTCGTCTCAAACATATTCCACTCGTTGAGATGAGGGCGGATGGCTAGCTGCTCCTGCCATGTATTTAACTGTGGTTTGATGTTAAAGCCAACCGCCTCCATGTCCTTAGCGACCACCTGGTCCGCGTTATACATCCACATGTACGTTTTTGTTTCCAAAAACGTTATGGGTTGCCCGTTGTAATGAGCTTCGGTCAACAATTGCTTAGCTTTGGTGGGGTTATACTGGTTGTACCCTGAAGTACCCACGGTAGAATACGTATTCTTATCTTGCTTAAAGAACAGCGATCCGCTGAGCGAATAGAATTCTGGCAAGCCGAATGCTGCCGCCATCACATTTTGATCGTTGATGGCATAGCTGGCGGCCTTTCTTAACAAAGGGTTGGTAAAAATGCCCACCTGAGAATTTAATATCAAACCTGCCCAGGCATAAGGTTTTACAATGTGTATCGCCAGAGATGGATCAGAACTGACTTGGGAATAATAAAGAGACGGCAACTCGTCGGCGACTTG
>JAKAAL010000769.1 GCA_021802375.1 Bacillota bacterium
GCTGAGTGATAAATATACGTCACTGCTCTTGGCCTGTGGTTCCGCGGCGGGAATTGGTGCGACATTTAATGCCCCGATTGCCGGTGGATTTTTTGGTTTGGAAATCATTTTAGGCACTTACGCCATGGGCGCAATGGTTCCGGTGTTTCTGGCGTCAGTGACCGGGGTTACGGTGTTTGACAGTATCATGGGCGGGGGAGCCATATTAGCAACGCCACCCTATCACGTAATTAATCACTTTGCCTTGCTATTTATGATGGGACTAGGCATATTGACTGCCTTGGTAGGATTTTTATATACCCGGGGATTAACTGCCAGCGAGGATTTCTTTGACCGTATGAAGATTCCGTTTTGGGTTAAGGGGGTTTTAGGCGGACTCTTCGTTGGAGCGGCAGGCCTATTGATGCCGCAAATTTTAGGAGTGGGCTATCCGACCATGCATCAGGCGTTAGACGGACGCATTATGTTGGGCTCTTTGGCGTTGCTGTTTGTTGGCAAATATCTAGCCACCATCGTTACGATTGGGGCGGGAGGATCTGGCGGTGTATTTGCTCCCTCGCTGTTTATCGGTGGCATGTTTGGGGGACTGTTTGGCGCCGTATTGCACGGGATTTCGGTAAATTTGGCTCCGCATCCGGCGATTTACGCTGTAGCTGGAATGGCGGCGCTGTTTTCCGCGTCGGCTCAGGCTCCGTTTGTCGCGATTACCATTTTGCTCGAGATTACTGGTGATTATCATTTAACTGCGCCGGTGATGGCTGCCGCCGCGGTAAGTTATCTGGTGTATTCATTTTTGACCCGCGACTCCATGTATACGGTGAAACTCACTCGCCGTGGTATCCGCATTTTACGCGGCAACGACGTGCGCCCAACCGACTCGCTTTCGGTGATGACCGCAGTCGAATCTTATCAGGATCGCCAAATATCGGACACTATGCCGGTCCATGAGGCTTATACTCTTTTACTGGCGCGTTTTGAAGAAACTTGGCTCGTGGTCGTCAATCAAATGCAGCAGCCCGTGGGATGGATTACGTTAGAGATGCTATTGCGTCTGGATAACCAGTTAGGTCAGGACACCCCGGTCGGTCGCGTGGCCTCTCGGTGGCCGGCTGTTGTCCATCCCCAAAGCAGTCTGGATGACGCGCTGAGGATGTTTGGGCTTTATAATGTGGACATCCTGCCGGTCCGCGATCGTCATGGTCAAATGGTGGGCGTGATTACGGAAAAATCCGCTATTCGCGTGTATCATGCGTCGACTTTGACGACTATTGATACAGCGCAAAAGATTCGAACGCTAAGTGCGGCCCAAGCAGATCCCGGTACCTTTATCGAAATTCCGGTTACTGGTCATAGTAAGATTGTCCATCGTGCGGTAAAAAATCTCGCATTGCCTAGCGTGGCGCTTGTGGTGTCGGTGAAACGTGAAGGACATCTCGTCGTGCCTCACGGCAATACAATGATTCAACCCGGAGATCAAGTGACCGTGTTTGTGGCCCCTTCAGATCAGGCGGACAAGGTGCGGCGCGAGTTGTCACAAACTGCCGAGACTTAGGAGGGGGTACTAATCATGGATCCGCCGGAAGACAGGTGCTGATATCCTAGCTGAATAAGATCGGCAAACTCTTGATCAGGATTTTGGGTGTACACGAGGCACCATGATGTCGGGTAAGGCAAGTGCCGGGTTAGTTGGATAATTTCTCGCCACAAACTGTCCCGGTCGCGATTTGGATATAACAATACGAATTCATCACTGCCGAGGCGTCCTAGCTTGGCGTTGCCGTCTTTGTGTTGACTTAAAGCATCGGCCAACTCTCGCAACACGACGTTGCCGCCTTGATAGCCTTGTTCGGCGTTGATATGGGAGAACCCGTCAACATCAAACAAGACTATCGCCAACGATTGGGACTGACCGTGCTTCATTCGCTCCGATTCGTCATCGAAACACCGCTGAATTGCATAGCGATTGGAGATTCGAGTTAACGGATCCAAAACTAGTGATTGGGTTTCCTGTTCCCGAAGCCGGATCACCTCGTAAGAGACGACGACGTATCCCAGCAATACCTCAATTAGATGTAAGCGGGCTGTGGTGAAATATTGAGGGTCTTCGCTATGCACGGCCAGTAACGAACCGGTGCGATGGCCATACAAGCTCATGGGAAAAATGCTGCTGGCGTTTACTTTGAAAGTCCGAAGTCGGGGATCCAACTGACCATTGGTACGGACCACCGAGTGGTATTCCCGAGGATCGTCTTCTTGAAATTTTTGTTGAAGCAATCCCTCATACGATTTAGCACAGCCAAACACGTAACGAGAGGGGAGTTGGGACATATCTTCGATAACCCATCCCCCGCTGGCGCCCATACTTTCGGTGATGATGGCGCCGACACGTTGCCATAAATCGTCGATAGTGGACACCAATGGAAGTTCCTGGCTGGCCCGGATGAGAACGTCAACCTGGGATTTTTCCTCTTGGAGCAAGTGGGTTAATCTTCGATCATACAAGGCACTGGCGGCCGCATGAGCAAATGACGTCATTTCGGTAAACAAAGTGGCTAGGCTTTGTGGACTGGAGACCGGGAAAATAGTCAGCAAGCCCAAGTTTTGACCATGGCTATTGAGTGGGATAATTACGACGTGTTGGAGGCCATAGCGTTTGGCCCAGTGACGTATCATCCATGGGCATTCCCCATTTTTGCGCACGATATCTTGCACGACGGGAGATCCGGAATAGAAGGCCTGATTAAAAATGTTCAAGGGGGATTCGGTGCTAGCTTGAAAAGGGATCTTCAAGGTCGCGCTAGCGTGCGATAACGACCCAGCAGTGGCGCGGTGTCTGAATTCCAGGATATCTGGCTCCGATAACACCACCAAGTCGGATCCTGTTAATTGTTGGGCGGCGTGGGCCACTGTGAGGAGAATATCGTCCTCTGTGGTACAAGAAGAAATGGCATAGAGAGCTTCAGTCAATCGACGTTGTCGTTCTTGTGCCTTCTGGGTTGTTTGCAACGAAAGGGACTTTTCCATTAATGTGGTGGCTAAAGACGCCAAAGCCGATAACCGTCGAACTCGTCCCAATGTAAAACCGTTCACTTCGCTATGATACACCTCCATGATGCCTAAGATGCGCTCGCCAACGACTAGCGGCAGCCCCATTGCTGCCTTAATGCCTGACTCGAGCATCTGATCTAGCCAGGGAATCAATATGGGTTCACGTCGAATGTCTTGAATGACGAGCGGTTTCCGGGCTTGCAAAATTTTTCCTACCGGTCCCTGGCCATCTATGGTGGTCACGTCGAACAAATT
>JAKAAL010000770.1 GCA_021802375.1 Bacillota bacterium
GTTTATCAAATTCCCTGCTGAGCGCTCGGGTATTGACGTAGGGGTGACTAACATGGTTCAAAGAATTAAAGCGATGACGGACTTGCCGGTGGCCATCGGGTTTGGTATTTCGACACCAGAGCACGCGCGAGCTATTGGTGAAATTGCGGATGGTGTGATTGTGGGCAGCGCCTTAACCGAGGCACTGATGGCAGAACAAGGGAACCTGGCCAAGACCGCCTATGAATTTTTGCGACCCATGCGTAAGGCCTTGGATCACGTTTGAGTGAATTTCGGGCGCTCGATGTCATAGACCATTTGCCCTAGATGTCGCGGCGGTCACTTTGAGTTTAGAGGGCTCGGAACCTCCATCACTACGTCCGATAAAGCACACCCCATAGGATTCCGTTCGACAGCACGGTGAGTTGCAGGCGACCCGATCCCGAAGTGATGCCCCTGCGAACTGATGCGCATGCCTGGGTTCCTTGGAGGTGACAGGAGCCGGTGGCAAAGTTGCCTTCGGCAGGGGATGGAGCTGTTTTTTGATGACAGCTGGCAGTCTGGCACGGCCCATCTCGTTCACCGGTGCCGAGACGCATTGAAGGCCCTTGACCGGGGCCACGGATTCGGCAGGTATGGATTGGCACCCAAGAAGGGGACGGTGGGCCCCATTGGGTTTGCGTGCTCGTGTGATTTAGGTTCATGAGGGTATTGGCTGCCGAATGCGGTATCGATGTTAACCGTCCGTCTTGACACCCGTGTCGACTCGTTGTAATATGCGGTTCAATCGAATAATGTTTAAAACGATGACCGGGAAGGCGTCGGATGATAAGAGGCGAAGAGAATCGGCGGTTGGTGCGAGCCGTGCCTTATCTCCAGACCGTACACCTGGGAGTGCGCGTCGAACCTCGCGGTGCCTTGGAGCAGTAGACAAGACGGTGCTTCCCGTTATAGAAGACAGCGCGGTCATCATGTGACCGTTGCTGACTAAGTGGTTCTCCATGGGAGAACCAATAGGGTGGTACCGCGGAGTGAAGGCCTTCGTCCCTAAGTAGGGGAGGAAGGCCTTCGTTTGATCATTCCGACGCGAGAGATGTGGAAGGAAAGAGAGGAGGACAGCGATGATTGTCGTCATGCGTCACGATGCCAACCAAGACCAAATTACGGCTATCCGCCAACGTTTGGTCGATGAAGGCTTTCAGGTTCATATTTCGCAAGGAGTCGAGAGAACGGTTATTGGAGTCATTGGAGAGAATACGGAAAGGGTGTTTGCGGTGGCCTCGATGGCTGGAGTAGAACAGGTGGTCCCGGTGCATCGCCCATACAAATTGGTTAGTCGCGAGTTTCATCCGGACGATAGCATTATTAATATTGGCAATGTCCCGGTGGGTGGAAAGCGAGTGGTGGTGATGGCCGGCCCTTGCGCGGTAGAATCCCACGACCAAGTCTTGGAGGCCGCCCAAGTGGTTCATGAACTAGGCTTGTCGGTGCTGCGCGGTGGAGCCTATAAGCCTCGTACTTCACCGTATAGCTTTCAAGGCATGCGCGTCGACGGCCTAAAGATTCTAGCCGAAGCTCGCGAACGATACGGTCTTGCCATCATTACGGAGGCAGTGGACCATGAAAGTCTACAGCAGGTCGCGGAATGGGCGGACGTGGTGCAGATCGGTGCGCGTAACATGCAAAACTATGAATTATTGAAGGCCGTCGGTCAGACCGCTAAGCCCGTGCTGTTAAAGCGCGGCCTTTCCGCTACCATTGACGAGTGGCTGCAGGCCGCCGAATACATCGTCGCGCATGGCAACCCCAACGTTATTTTATGCGAGCGGGGCATTCGCACTTATGAGTCCAAGACGCGGAACACGTTGGATCTGAGTGCGATTCCCGTGATTAAAGACCTTTCCCACTTGCCCGTGGTCATCGATCCGTCGCACTCTACCGGGCATTGGCACTGGGTGGCACCGATGGCTCGAGCCGCGGTGGCGGCTGGGGCGGACGGGTTGATTATTGAGGCGCACCCTAACCCGGCGCAGGCGTTGTCTGATGGACCGCAAAGTCTGAACCTGCCCCATCTGGCGGAGCTGGTGCATTCGTTAAGAGCCATAGCTGAAGTGGTGGGACGGACTCTATAATGCATCCACGTCCGTCCATCGGCATCATTGGACTTGGATTAATCGGGGGTTCGGCAGCGAAGGCTTTTTCTCAGGCGGGATATTTGGTGCGTGGCTATGACGTCAACGACGATGCCATGGATGCAGCATTCGCTGAAGCGGTGATCGCGAATCCGGGCGGGGATTGGCGCGAATGGGCGGAGGATGTGGACTGGCTCTTCGTAGCTACCCCGCTGGCGGCTGTGGGTAGTTGGCTGAAGCGGTGGGCGGAAGCGGTGAAGCGGACGCAGCTCATTATCGATGTCAGTTCCGTGAAGGGGGTCATCCTACCCAGTCTTGCGGCATTGCCCGGACACCTGACGCCGCTTTGCCTGCACCCCATGGCCGGACGGGAATTAACGGGGTATGATGCATCAAGCCCGGAGCTGTTCCGAGGCCACGTGTGTGCGGTGATTCCGGTACCGGGGCGCCTCGGACCGCCACCGTCGATTGTGGCCGAAATCCTAGGAGTACTTGGCATGCATGGGTATGGCATTGATGGCCAGAGCCATGATCAGATTGCCGCAGTGGTCAGTCATCTTCCCTATCTAGTCTCAGCGGCACTGTTGGTGACGGCCGAACGCTGTGGCCCCGCCCGTAAGCAGTGGGAACGGATGACGGGTTCTGGTTTTATGGACACGAGTCGCGTGGGCAGTTCGAGCGCAGATCTATGGCAAGAAATCTTAGCGGCGAATCGGCAGGCTTTGGTCCAAGTCCTGGACGAGTTTGCCCAGGTTTTGGGCGGATGGAAGCAAGATCTTCAAGCAGAGGAGCCTTTGCGAGGCTTAGAGCAGGCTGTCACGGTCCGGCGGCGGGTACTTGAGGCAGATACCAAGCACTGGACGGAATAGAACCCCTGGAGCGAAGATGGTGCAGGCTTTTAGCTACTGCGCATGGCATAATCCTGCAGCGGGAGGCTATGAGTCGTCGAGAGGCGGCCGCGCCGCGTGATACCGCTGGACCGCGATAAAAGGGACTCTCGCGCATAAAGTGCGCCACTCCCGTTATATAACCCCCTTTTTTTAGAAAGGCAGGAAGACGAATGCAGCTAAGCCCAATGCGAAAGCCGTTTATTAGTCGCATGCGCATGCCTGGAGATAAATCGATTACCCATCGGGCGATCTTGTTTTCGACGCTCATGCGCGGTACATCAGAGATCCAGGGATGGCTT
>JAKAAL010000771.1 GCA_021802375.1 Bacillota bacterium
CCGGTAAAACGAGAAGATATGGCGTAAAGAATTTCCGCCACAAGGGACGCGCCCGCTGCTTCCCGCGAACGGGGCGCGCTCCCTGAGTGATGGTTCGCGTTTCCACTGGGCAAGGCACCTCCCCACAACAAATTACGGAGCACTTTGGACCATTTGTTTCACTTCCGAGGCTAACGTAGTTACGCCGGTTTTGACTGACATGTGGCCCTCAACCACCGATTGAATCATAGTCGCCGCATCGGTGCTAAATTGCGGATACCAAACTGGCGTTCCCTGTGAAAATAATGGTTTGACGGTAGGGAGAATCGACATGATTTCTGATCCATCTTGAATTTTGTTCTCCTTAGCCAGTTGGTTCAACACGTCCAATTGGGGCGGGGGATTACCCATATTCGGGTCATTATACGACAACAACAACTGCGGTTTCTCCATCCACCAATTAATGAACTCAGCTGCCGCTCCCTTATGCGCAGACAATTCTGGAATACCCAGTCCTTCTGGGAGACCGAAGGTTCCGGTTCGCTGACCGTCATTGCCTGGCAGAGGAATAATTTGGAGATGATCGCTTGCAACCTTAGACGTAGACGGGTTTTTGAAGCTACTCATAAATAAAGGTCCCGATGTCAAAGCGATCGCAATTTCTCCCGACGCAAACAAACTTTGCACTTGAGCATTATGCAACGACACCACGCCTGGGGGCATCAATCCGTCTTGGTAGAGTTTTTTCTCGAATACTAGGGCTTGATAGCCTGGTGAAGACGGCGAAGTAAACTGGGGATCCCACTTCGAATTGAAGAGGGTGCCACCCGCCGACTTAATCAGTGCATACCAGTTGGTTGAATTGCTCTCACCAATTGATAGCGGAAATCCGACGGGATACTGCACCACACCTTTGGCCTTAAGAATTTTTGCATCTTGTAAGACTTGGGCCCATGTGGTTGGAGCCTTTGTAATTCCGGCCTTGTGAAAATCGGTCCAATTGATTGTAGTTTCCTTAAATCCAAAGTTGTATGGCATCGCAATCAGTTTATTGTTGATAGTAAAAACGTTTCGGTTTATGGCGTTTGCCAAGTACTTTGGAGCAATGTAGTTATTTAACGGCGTATACCACCCCGCCTGCGAGAACTGACCTACCCAAGACCAGTCCACCTCGGTTACATCAGCAGGAGAAATATGCGCCGCCTCAGCCGTCACTATTTTGTCATGGATATCAGCCCACGCTAATGTTTCCAGGTTGACTTTAATTCCTGTTTCCTTCGTAAACTTGGCCAGTTGGGTTTGGGGCATGGCACCATAGGGCGGAAGCAAAACGGTGATGGTTGTTCCGGCATATTGCCGATTAATCGCTCCTGCCTTGTATCCGGTAGCTGCTGGCGTAGTCTTCGACGCCGATCCACAAGCACTTATCGTTCCCACCAATAAAAGGCTTCCCATCCCCCAGATCACGGACTTGCTTTTCATGAAGCTACCTCCTTTTTGATTTGTCACGTTTATTCTCCATGACATGATTGTATTCCTGCACTTTTTTGTCCATTTAGTAAAAATTTATTCGGACAATTCACGATTTGGGTTCAAATCCGCAAGTTTTTGTGCAACATGTTCTCTGATTTCCTCACCGGCACTAGTCAGTGCGATACGGCGTTTCCCCTTACGGGATCGTGCGACCACGTCAGTATCGTCGTCGCCCACAGCCTTTGTTGCACTGCTTGTGCCCACAGCAACAGCGCAGCAAACGGCATCTTCCACCGGATCCTCCCGTATTGCACATAGTTCTCATGCCGCGCTTGGTCCGCCACCCGCGAGCATCAAACTTTCGAGGCAGTAACCGTCGTAGGAATTGCCTGCATCACAACGCCCAATTGAACTCCTTCAGCCTCCAATGTCACAATAGTGAGTACCTCTTTGACAATCTCGGGGTCATGGCTTATGTTCCGACACTCACCGAGATTGGGTACGGCGGCGGTCGGGTCAGCCGTCATGGCCAATTTTAGCGCGGCTCCGGAGATGTCCACCATGATTCCGGCGACCCGAGACTGCAATCGGTTAATCCACGTGACGTAGGTGTCATCGAGCCAACCGAGATAGGCAATCTACCTGACAACGTCACCCAATTGTTCGGCGCAACACGGGATAAAATCGGCCCGGAATGGCAGGTCCTGGCTCCGGTATTTATGAGCCTTCCCTTGCTCCTGTCACCGTCATAAACCGGAGAGTCTCTGACGGGGATTCTTGCGCCAGATATGAAATGCCGTTCCAGTGCAACAATTGACGAGTTTTTCCCAATCGCGCCACCATATCTTCCTACGGTGGTTAACAGAATACGTGAAGCGGCGACAGTCCGTGCCACATTGCTATTATATACCGTGACCGCCCGCACGCTCTAGGTAGCACTCGGCACGTGCCCCGGTGCGATCCCCAATTCGAGACGATCGGTAATGTCAAGTGCCAGATTTACCGTCACCCGCCAGATTGCCGAGGTCCACCTCCGTCAAGAGACCAAATACCCTCTTCGACCATACTGAGACCCCAATCTTCTAATAGGGAACGCGCTCCATTATCGGAACAAAGAAAGTCCAACTCATTCCACAATAACATGCGAAATAAGGCAGTCCGACCCAATTTACTCCGATCCCCCGCAACCAGTACGTGATCAGCTTGTTTGGCAAACGCCTGCCCCACAGCCGCTTCGTCTTCAGTGGTAGTAGTGATCCCAAACTTGCGATCAATCCCATTGGCTCCCAAAACGGCCCAGTCTAAATGCAATTGGGCCAAGGAAGCCAGCGCTGCAGGCCCTGTCGTTTCGTAATTTTGAGGTCTCAGTGCACCCCCGACAACCACCACGGGAATCCCTCGATCACTTAATGTGTGGGCAATATTCACCGCGTTGGTCACCACGGTAATGTTTCGTTGCAACTCTGCCAATCGAAGCGCTACGGCGGTCGTGGTGGTCCCCCCGTTCAAACCCACAATGGCACCATCTGGCATCCACTCGGCAAGACAAGCCGCAATGTCTTTTTTCTCCTCCGGATGCGTGGTAAATTTATCTTGAAACGGACGTTCGACCACCATGCCATCTAATGCCACCGCACCATGAAGTCGGCGCACCTCACCCTGTTCTTCCAAGCCTTGGATATCCCGCCGAATAGTGGCCGTTGAGCAGGAAAGCCGAGTGGCTACATCGGAAATCGACAGCGTGCCGTGTGCCCTCAGTAATTCAATGATCTTTCCCTGTCTTCGGGAAATTCCCACGCGGCTACCCATCAAGACGTTGGTCATGGTTTCAATACCACG
>JAKAAL010000772.1 GCA_021802375.1 Bacillota bacterium
GCGGCTACATTGTTCCGTGGGCTTCACAAGGCTTCGTTGCCAAAGCCCCATGCCACAGTAGGCCCGCACTCACCATTCAGAGTGGGTGGATTCTAACCACATGACTTTGAGCACCCTCGTGTCGCACCCGGGCTGCTAGCTTGGTGGTCCATCTTGTCCCAACGCTATCACCGAAAGCGCGGGCGAGTCCGTGGTGCGAGCCCATAACCCGCTGTGGGCATTTTCTTGCCACCAGCCATTCATTGGGGCAAATAACTGCTAAAACAAATCACATGATATCTATGTACATCGCATCATAAGGTGTATAATTTTCCTGATTGCGTAGTGGGGATGTTCCCCGCTGGAGCAAGCCAGCTACCGGACTGCGTGACCGGCTAAGGGGAAACGCCGCTGGGAAATCCGCCGTGCATCGCACGGAGTACCCGCGTCGGGGCCCGCTTTACCCGCAAGGGGACGGGACAGGCAAGAAGGTAGCGGTTGGGGGCCGAATCCCCCCTGTCGCCGGAAGGAAGCTGAGTACCCGAGCAAAGCCGCCTGGGGGCTTTGCGATGACGGGAACGGCCACGGCTACCGGCAGGACTTTCGAGGTGGCGGTTCCGACCCTGCGGAGGGAGAATGCCGGAGACGGCTAGGAGCAAAACTGCGGCCTCCGAAAGAGCGAATAATCCCAGACGTGTTCAAGAATGTGCAGATCTAGGAGATTTCTGCATGGGTCTGTGCAAATATGCTTAAGCACGTTATAGCGGTAAAGCACCAGTTTATTTGTTAGGAAAAGTCTCGATTAAAAGGACGGTTTCGAATAAGAACGCCTTGATCTTACCCACATGCACTTCTTCGGTCGCGGGAATAATGCGTCAATTGGTTTTGCGTGAGCCTTGAGCGCGTTGCATGGAGCAAGAGACTTTAGGATCGTTCGCCTTTTATTGGGAAAATGATAACTCGTTCGACACTTCGATGACCCACCTGATAGACGGGTGGAGACGCCTCGATGCCTGGGTGGGGACGGCTTTAGAACCGGGAGGCGCGAATGTCGGGCTGAGTATCTATGCACTTTACAGGAGTTTTCCGCGATCACTGTCGGTAAATACTTCTCATCTCGGTCTAAGGTTTTCCATACATTGTGGGATGCATAGGGTAGTCTGTACCACATTGGAGGGAAGGCTATGTTTGACAATACCCTATGGTTGGATTCGGCAAACACGAAGAACGAGGAGGATCGACCGGATCCGGATAGTTCAGCAATTTTTAAATGGGCTCTGCCGGTTCTCGTCCTGCTGACCGGGTTTATTTTTGGACAAGCCATCATCTATCACCATGCCGCACCGTTTGCGTGGCTGTTCATCGTCGGAGCATGGCAGTACCGACGGCCTCAGTTCCTTTATGGAGTCATTGGAGCCCTTGCGGGAACTGTGGTCAGTACCGGTTGGGCGAGCGCGGCGGTCATTTTGATGATGGCTTTTTGCATTCCCTTGCCGCATCTTCGCGAGCGTTGGCGATGGATTTTCTGGCCATTGATAGGACTGGGAGGCGGGGTTCCGTTTTGGCTGAGTGCACCGGCGCTGTCCTGGGCAGCCCTGGCCTGGGCTGTCCTATCGGGCGCCGGTTCCGTCGTCTTATATGCAGGATTTTTGAAAGAATGGGATCAGGTGGAACGGGGGACCAGCGACCGACGCACGTTTGTCCTCTTGGTCACTACGATGGCGGCGGTGATAGCTGGCTTGGCTGGCTTCCACACCGGACTTTTGAGTCTTAGTCTCTTGGTAGGAAGCTTGATGGTACTCTTGGCCGGGGTGGCTGCTGGCGCCGCTAACGGCGCATTGGCCGGGGCTGCGCTAGGGTTGACGCTGGTGCTCCGTCAAGATGCCTCCGGGGCCAGTGTGGGCCTTTTAGTCGCCGGCGGCTTTGTTGGTGGTTGGATGGGACAGCGGCATTGGCGACTTTCGGGGCTAGGGTTGACCATCGGGGTGGTCGGTTACGCGATTTTGGTGGTGCCATTTCACGCGGCTGAGACTATGGGGCTTTCTGTTGTGGTGGCAGCCTTGTTGTGGCAAGGAATACCGCCACGATGGGTTAGTCAACTCACGCACTTGGTAACGAATCTAGTCGCTGGATACGATGAAACCTCGCTACCAGAACAAATGGACCGTATTGCGCAAGTGATGTCGGAAATGGCGAACGCGTTTCATATCGAAGACCCGGAAGAGAGCCAGGAGAGCGAGATCAGCGAAATGGTGGTTGAGACCTTATGTCGACGGTGCTCCCTCTATCGCACCTGTTGGGAAGACAATTTCTATCGCTCATATCGGGGACTGTTGGATCTGATGACTGCAGCCGAACATCGGGTGGTGGATGCGGACGATGTCTCTGGCGATCTCGCCCGACGGTGCATCAGGCGAGCCGAACTCGCCGTGGAAACGAATCGAGCCAAGGATAAAGAACGGGAACGGGCCGGATATCGGCAACGGGTCCGCGAGAGCCGAGCCTTAGCGGAAGTGCAACTTAAGGGAGTCGCCGATATCGTCGGCAAAATGGCGGTGGACTGGCGAGGAAGTCCCTTCCAATACCGCAAAGATCGTATCGCTTTCGATTATGGGGTGGGATTGGCCAAACGCCCGCGAGCGGGTGGCACCGTTTCCGGGGACACCGCCTTGGTCCGCGAGTTGTCCCATCACAAGGTGCTGTTAGGCCTGTCCGATGGGATGGGAGTGGGACCTCGAGCCGCCTGGGAGAGCGGAACGGCCATGGCTCTCGTCAGTCAACTTTTATTAGCTGGATTTAGTCCGAAAATGGCTGTGCACGCGGTCAATACGACGTTGCTGTTGCGCTCCGCCGAAGATCAATTTGCCACATTGGACCTGCTGCTGATCGATCGACAAAATCGCGGGGCTGAAATGATTAAGGTGGCTGCTTCCCCCAGCTTTCTTAGACGACGGGGTCAAGTCGAAATTATCCGCAGCCAAAGCCTTCCCGTTGGCATTGTTGACCACATCGGGGTCGACCCTATCTTTCATACTTTAGAGGCTAACGATGTCATCGTCATGGTCACCGATGGAGTGTTGGAGGAGACGGGAGCGCATGGAGACCAGCGCCTGGTCGAGGTGTTGTCCCGGCTGCCAGTGACCGATGCCCAGTGGATGGCGGAGACTATTTTGAGCTATATGTTGGATGATGCGCGTTCCGGTCGTGATGATTGTGCGGTGATGGTGGTCAAAGTGATGGCGCACCGGCCCGTCCGCGAGGTGCGAGAAGCCTTGGGCCATCTAACCATGGGTGAATGGACGCGAGTCAC
>JAKAAL010000017.1 GCA_021802375.1 Bacillota bacterium
AACCAGGAACATCCCGGAGTGATCCGAGAAACCCCCACCTCAACCCGACAGGGTTAGGTGGCGGGAGAGTTCATAAATCTTCCGGTAGATGGGAGCTTTGTGGCATTTTCCCGGGCTGGCAAAGATCAGACTAAAATGGCTGCCTATAATGCGGCCAAGGCGGGGGTTGACGCCCTGATCCGTACTTTTGCTCTCGAGGCTCGCCCCCGTCACGTGCGTTTTAATGCGATAGCTCCAGGATTGGTGACGACGGCTAGAAACCTGGACCAGATCAAACCGGACTCCACCACAAAATGGGCGGCCATAAGTGATGTAGTACGAGTTGCTACTTGGCTTGCGGGTTCCAGCAGTGCCGGCATCACGGGGCAAGTGTTGCCCGTGATGGGCTGGGGGATTTAGACAGGGAGGCAACGATGCTGGTGCGATTTGATTTTTCCGACGGGGAAGGCACAACTCCACGTTATTTTACCAATGCGGAACAAGAGGTGACAGCCTATCAATTGCCTGAGGTGCTGCCTGCGTTGCAAAAGGTTCAGGATGCGGTGCACAAGGGAAAATGGGCCGCGGGGTACCTTGCCTACGAAGCGGCCCCGGCATTTGACGCCGCGATGCAGACGCAAAGACCCGGGGCGATGCCTTTGGTCCATTTCGGCATATTCGATCATCCAGCGCAAGATGTTTGGGAGGCATCGGACTCTGTTGCAGTGGGCCAATGGCAATCATCGACTTCCCATGCCCAGTACATCGAGGATATAGGGCGCATCAAAGAGGCTATTTTTGAAGGTTTGACCTATCAGGTGAATTATACGATGAGGCTTCACGCAGCGCTCTCCGGTGATGACCGATACTACTACCTACGCTTGCTAAAAAATCAGCGAGCACCCTATTGTGCGTATGTCGATGCAGGACGGTACCATATTCTCTCCGTGTCTCCCGAACTATTTTTTCGGATTGAAGGTTCTCGTATAATAACTCGTCCGATGAAGGGCACGATTCGCCGAGGAAGATTTTGGCAGGAGGACCAAGCCTTGCGTATGCAGCTTGCGGAGTCGAAAAAGGACCAAGCCGAAAATGTCATGATTGTAGACTTGCTAAGAAATGACTTGGGTCGTGTCGCAGGGGTGGGTTCGGTGCAAGTTGAAGAGTTGTTTTGTCTTGAACCCTATCCGACTGTGTGGCAGATGACTTCGACGGTAACGGCAATGCTGTCGCCGGGAATTACCTGGCTTGATGTGCTGTCTGCATTGTTTCCCTGCGGATCGGTGACGGGTGCCCCCAAATCCAGCACAATGCGACTGATCCGTGACTTGGAACCGAAACCGCGTGGGGTTTATTGCGGTACTATCGGATATATTGATCCCTCGGGAAACGCGCTGTTCAATGTGCCGATTCGCACCATCACCTTAGATGTGGCCACGCATCGCATGGAGTTTGGAAGCGGGGGTGGAATCACTTGGGATTCCCGGGGCGAGAGCGAGTACGATGAAGTCAAAGCGAAAGCCGAATTTTTAGATGTTGTGATGCCAGACTTTTCTTTGATAGAAACCCTACGTTTACAAGACGGCACGTACGCACTGCGATCCTATCACATGCAGCGCCTTCAACAATCCGCACAATTTTTTGGGTTCGTGTGGTCTGCTGATTCCGTGGCGGAAAGCCTTGACAATTTTGCGCGCGATCATGAAGGACAGTGGCGCGTGCGATTGCAATATAGTCGAGGAGGTCAGCTTATCGTGGAAGGTACCCCATTTAATAAGGCTATGCCTACAAATCGTAAGGTGGCGTGGGCGCGTGACCCTATGCCCGATGCTGATGCGTGGACGTTTAACAAAACCACATGGCGGACCCGCTATAGCGAGCGGCATTTGGCTAGCAGCAACTGCTTTGATCACCTGCTCTGGAACAGGCAGGGCGAAGTGACGGAATTTACCCAAGGAAACCTAGTAGTTGTTTTGAACGGTCGATTGTGGACGCCCCCACTCTTTGTGGGGATTTTACCGGGAACCTTTCGGCAGTGGTTGTTAGAGCATCACGCTATTTGTGAGCGGGTCTTGACCAAAGACGAGGTACAGCAAGCCGAACAAATCTGGTTTATTAACAGTGTGCGGGGGTGGGTTCCGGTATCTTTGGTGGGCGAAAATGAAGAATGCGGATGTTGAGGGATCCATCCGTTCGTGAAGAATCTGGGGCGTTACACTCGTGTCGGCTTCGGCGGTAGGGTTGTTGCGGTTCTGTGGTTACATCGGCCACTTGCATGATTTCTTGAGCATACACCACCAAGATGAATAGATGCGGTGCGTAATGAATTCCGGTATGGGTTAACGGTAACCTTCTAATTCCGCTTTAATGGACGCATCGAAAATTGGCCAGGAGTGACCACAAAGGACTGAATACCGGCATCGGTCACCCAGAGATATCGCGGTCATGGAGACCGGGCATCGTGGGCACTGGGCCCCGGACGGAAGCGATAGGCGTTGGAGTTGGAGTACCTTCGGGACTGGAGTCGCTTGGGGCAGCACGGAAACTTGTCCAAAATCAATGATCACCAAGTACCACTACATGATAAGATAGGGGAAGTTATTGATTAAAAGAAGAGGAGCGTCGGGAGATTGCCAGCCATATCGCGCGGTGCTTGCAGGAAATGTGAACGTTCATTTGCCAAGTCTCAAATGACACGGCACCTAAAGAGCTGCTTGGGTTCATCGGGCAAGGAGCGCAAGTTGCTTATTTTGGTGGAGTTACCTCGATCACCTTATTGGGTGTATCTGACGGCGCCCAACACCGTAAAACTTAGTGCGATAGATGGAGTCTTAAGGGATTTGTGGCTGGACTGTTGTGGTCATCTGAGTTCTTTTTCCAGTCAAGACACTGACTATCTTGATGACCCGGAAGGGTTTGGGTTTGGTGGAACCAGAGAGCGCAGTATGAACGTTTCTTTAAAGCGTGCGGTGGGGAATGGGACGCTACGCTACGAGTATGACTTTGGTTCGACCACACAATTGGCCCTTAGGGTGATGGATGAAAACGTGATAGGACTGGGGTCGGGAATCAAGGTGGTGGCGCGAAACGATGCACCTGACATTGCGTGTAGTAAGTGCGGTGGCGTTGCCACAGAACTACTGTTTGATGACTGGGAACCCATCGCTTACTGCGATACGTGTCTTGGGAGCGTGGGCGAGGACGGCGAGACGTACACACTTCCGGTGGTTAATTCCCCCCGTATGGGAGTTTGTGCCTACTCTGGGCCGTCGATCGAACCCTGACGATCCCGAGACCATTTAGTTGCTTGAACACAAAGCCCGCGTATTCCCCTTCCCCGGCGCAGCCGGGAGGGGGTCAAGCGGACGGCATCCGTTCAGGATGCCCAGTCTTTCTTCTGGCTCATGCGTGGGTCTTTCGATAACGTCACACAGAGGTATACTGTAAAGAGAACATCTGTTCCCAGGAGGATTGCGTAATGCTCAATGGTTACAAATTTCGCCTATATCCCAACTAGGAACAGCAACAGGTTCGCTACAATGGATTGGTTGAGACTTGACGGGTGGGGGCCGGATTCCCACGCTATTTTCTCGCCCGGCAACCCCAAGCTGGGCCTGCCTTGCGGCGAGCGTAGGGGTGCAGAGGACTCGTCCCCTGCACTTCTCCGAATTTCTCCTAACGGGAGGACCTGCCCACTTAACCTGAAGACAAAATAGCTGGGTATTCACAGTAATGCCAACAGCCTTAGCCGATCACAGGGACTTGGATGGCAGCCATTTTAGCTAAACTTATGCCAAAATGAATTAGCGCCGTGGGGCCGGAGTCCCGAATCCTCGGCTCCCAAGCCTGCCGTGCCCAGATATGGGCATTCAAAAGATCATCGCCTGGACCTCAAGCAACTGTTACTGACGGTGTTCGTGAATGGAGAGGGCGTCATCCATCTGGGTTCGGTCGATTCCGGGAATGTCTCCGATAAAACCTTGAATCGTCAGACGATCGCCACATTGGTAACCGGCCCCAATTCTGCCGCCCTGCGGGCGGCCTATCTCCATTTTATTTTACCGTGTTCCGAGACCTTCTCCGCCGCGCGCAAGGCGAAGGAAGCGACCTGGGTCGCCGATGACTGGAAGGATCTCGAAACGGTGGCGCTACGGATCGGCCGCGCATTATTGGGCTTCGGCACAGATCACGATGATCGATGGATATCGCTATCGGATGGTCGTCTATTGGTCGTCCGCCTTAGATCATCGGGAAGAGAAGAGTCTGGATCGAGAAATTGCGACGGTCCGGACCACCTTGGAGAAGGCCGCCAAATCTCTTCGGCCTGCCAGTTTTTTAGCCAATCCGATGCCCGGCAGGCATTGTCGGAGACTCAGTGGTTTGCTACGACGGTCTCCGTGGATTCCGTCGTGGAACGGATCCCATCCGGCTCTGGTCGGCCGCGGAAAAGCGCTCCCACACGGACCGTATGGAAGGGACCCCGACCATGGGCACCATCGACGCCGCCCGTCGCCATGCCGTATGGCAACGAAGATCCAGGGCCTAACCCCCTAATTCTAGACAGATCATTGATCGCTGGACCCGGAGCCTCTCGGGGCATGATATCGCGAGACAAGGCCCCAAGGGTTATGGCCTAAGCGTTCCAGCCTATCATGCCCCGTTCTCCGCCTCCAGCGAGATGACAGCGAACGCCGGTCGTGGATTCGTTTTGTCCAGGGTTTATAGGGGGCTTAACAGATCCACGTTCGTGCTCATCACGAATTGCGACCTCGCCACTTGGGATGCTCGAGCGCTCTTAGAGGAGTATAAAGACCAGGGCCGGTGCGGACGTCATTTCCATTTTCTCCAGGATCCTCTCTTCGTCATCGCGTTGTTTCTCAAGAAACCGGAATGGCTCGAAGCGTTAGGTTACGTCTTGTGTGCTCTATAGTTTCTTAGAACGGCGGCTCCGACGAAGCGGTCAGCCGATTCCTTCTCTGACACGCCGTGTCTTGACACGGCCCACTGGTCATGAACTGATTCGCCACCTACGGTCGATCCCAGTGACGCCTTTATCTGATGGAACCCGTGAAGTATCGCTGCCAACTCGGTTCCATGCTACCTTTTACGCCTTTTTAGAGGCTCTCCGATGGGATGCACACCGCTATACCCACCCGCCACTACCCTGGACAGGGACTGGTTAAAAAATTCGGGAATTGTGTGCCCGAGGGTGCGAAATACGTGTCGTGAAAATTTGCGTGGTATTAATCCCGTTTCTGGTTATCTTCCAGCCAATTTTCGATTTTTGGCATCAGATGCCTGGTAATAAACCATCCCCAATAGCGCCATTGGCTTAGTCGGGTCTGTGCACCCTCGCCAGGCGCTGCGACCAGGGCTAGTCCGGTGGACGAACCCCATTTTAAACTCAACCATCCAACATGGTGATAGCGAGGCCAAGACACCACAATTTTAGGACCCAATCCATGGCTAATGGTCCATTGGCCCGGAATCGAGGTCAGTGCATCTACCTTCCATATCTCTCGCCGATAGCGAATCCGGGACGGCCATACGTTGGGTAACTGCGGATTGGGAAGCGTATTCAGAAATTCAGCCAGCCGAGCCAATTGCTGGTGATCATGTGCTTGTTGTTGGAGATCCCGCCATGTGGGCAGCTCCGTCGGGCCTGGGGATACCGCCCAGGCAAACACGGGCAATTGACGGCGTTCTCGTCGCAAGGCACGATGTGCTGCAGGCTCCCATTCCGTAGTCCGCGGCCGAAAATGAGCTTCCAGGCGGGTTCCCTGTCGCCACCGCCGCAACACCACAGTATTGGAAAGATGTCGGCTCCATTCCGGCAATTCCCAAGACAGAAGGCACCGCAGACCGCGCAATGACGGATGCTGCAATGAATTTGTCTCCCATAACAAGGAGGGTGGATTGGTTACGGTGAGGCGAACCTGAACCAGGCGAATGGGCAGTCCCATCAAAGATTCATTGCGAGGAGGTGTTTCTTGATGCCAGCGAATGCGAAGCGAACGAACCCCCAGGCGTTGGATTAAATTAGCCCACACACGATTTAACGCTTCATCGTCTTGACCCGGTTCGACCGTTAAGCTCCATTCGTTCCAGCAGGATCGGGGCTGACTTTCTAAGACGTAACCGTACGGCAATCGCGTCGCCCGATGGATTCTAGACAACGCCTGCCAGTCTAGCGACTCCCTGGATACGAATCCATGTTTGATCCACACTTCCCGCAACCGTGACCAGAGCCACGACATGTCAGGTGCTCGAATTACGAGATGTCCTGGACTCCATGACACTTCGGATTCGCCACCACAAGGGATGTGAACCTGAAGAGGACCAACGTCCGCCAAAAATGCCACTAGATATCGCCACGTAACCTCTACCGACATCAAATCAATCCAACCATCAAGAACCAGAGGTTTTTGTTGCCATCCCCACCATGATTCCAATTGCCTTAGATTGTGGCCGACTATCGTCAGCCTTCTCCCAGTAGCCTGTTTGCCAAGTCCCGCAAGCCATTCTTCGGTATAACGCACATCGTCCCAAAAGGAATTGCGAGCGGTGGCGGGCAACCGAGAAATATGGGCGACATATCGCATCGCGCCTCGGTCCTTTCTCATCTCGTACCGCCGTGTTTAGACTTTATCTATCATAGACGTCGGGCGACCGATTGAAAAGGTGAAGGCGATCCAGAAAGAATCCCAAATTGTGTCACTGCGTGAGCACGGAGATCCAGCGGGTCCCGAAACGCATCATCGGCCACTTATTTTTGGGATTTTTTCTATGTTCCCAGGACAACCACCGCGCGGCGAAAAATACTTTCACACTATCGCCTGGCAAATGCCATGAATTTGAGTACCGGACGCGTCATCTCATCGTGGCGAAAAACGGGACGTTGCACTGGATTCCCAATCCACAATCATTCAAAGCGCTGGCGTGTCCTGGAACCACACCGTGAGGGTTTCGGCGCTGCCATTGGTAGGCACAGCAGTCACGTTAATCAACCTAGTCAACACCCCGAAAGTCTATCAGGAACAAGGTGACGCATTGCACTGGATTTCCACTGCCCAGATGTTTGCCAGCTGAGGCTACGAACGGAGCAATGTGTTTGCGGTGACTTTCTTGCCGTTATCGGTGGGAACTACCGAAGAGTCGCTGTCGCTAAACCAAGTCTTTCTTCATGCAGCCGATGCCGTCGATTACGCCAATGCCGAGAGTATCGCCAGACGCTTCCAAATTTCCGTAAACCCGGTCACAGGAAACCCTGTCCATGCGTGGGCGGCACCCGGGAGTGGGAACTTTGTGGTCATCGCCGTCGGCAGTCCGACCAACAACGCATAATGCTACAATCCGCCAGGGTGAGTGGGACTTTCTCAAGGCTCCACCCCATTTCGCCGAGTGGCAAATGCCTCTACCAGTCTGTTGCCTGGGGCCAATTATTACGAAAACGCCGCAGGGTTTACTGCGACCGACAGCATGGGGATTGCAACTGGCCATGTAGAATACGTTCTCGGCCAAAAGCCTATCCTATCGCTCTGTAGCCACTGGTCTACGGACCTCAGGAGGTCCCCAACGGAAGTCATCCCGCATGCCAATAACCAGTTTCCTTAGGCACATTTTTGGGATTGGGGACAATCCCTCAGCCCTGCATCGCTATGTTCCGGAAGTTCTAGCCGCTGTAGGGAATCTCTCCGCCGCCGTAATTCCTGGGGCCGCCGACGAGGATTCCCCCAGGAATTACCTTTGGTTTCGCGTCAGTTAAGAAGATCTTATCGGCTTAACAGTGTTCCTACATATTGCAAAATCGCGTTGCTACACTCGGAGCAATACCCGTCATGGGTAATCAAACGATTGGCCACTTCGTTTAACTTCTTCAACTGTTCCTGATCCGGGGTACGAGTGGAGGTGGTGATCTTCACCACATTTTTCAAATCATTGAATAACTTGGCCTCGATGGCATCTTTCAATCCAGGGTGGGTACGGTAATCAAAATGATCGCCGCGACGGGCCAGGGTGGAAATGCGAATGAGAATTTCTTCCCGAAAAGCACGCTTGGCGTTATCGGAAATGCCTATTTGTTCCTCAATTGAGCGCATTAGTTTTTCGTCTGGATCGATCTCTTCATCGGTAATCGGGTCGGTAATTTTAGTTTTGTTGACGTAAGCCTCAATGTTGTCCAGGTAATTGTTCAAAAGCGCCTGTGCAGATTCCTCAAAAGAATACACGAACGCCTTTTGCACCTCGATTTTTGCAAGTTCGTCATACTCTCGGCGTGTCTCATAAATGAGATTCAGCAATCGATTCCGCTCCTCAGCGCTAATACCGGTGTGCTGCTCCAAACCGTCTTTCAAAGTTCGCAACGCATCCAGCGGATTAATGCACTGTACCCCTGGCTTGACCAAGGCACTGGACAGCCGATTGATCACGTAACGCGGAGAAATGCCGTCCATGCCTTCCATGGAGAATTCTTCCCGGAGTTCTTTGACATCTTTGGAAGTGTAGCCTTCAACAGACTCTCCATCATAAAGCTTCATCTTCTTAACCAGGGACATACCCTGTTTTTTAGAGTCCTTAAGCCGCGACAAAATGGCAAACATGCTGGCCGCCCGCAGTGTATGCGGTGCCAAATGCATATTGTTGAGCACCGATTCACCAATCAATTTTTGGTAGATGCGCATTTCATCGTGTACCTTAAGATTGTAGGGGATTCGAACCAGAATCATCCGATCCTTAAGCGCTTCGTTTTTCTTGTTTTCAATGAAGCGTACATATTCTGTTTCGTTGGTGTGACTCACAATAACTTCGTCAGCGTAAATCATCGCGAATCTTCCCGTCTTGATATTTTGTTCTTGGGACAGGGTGAGTAGTCCGTAGAGAAACTTCTCATCACTCTTCAACATTTCGATAAACTCCATCAATCCCCGATTAGCGATATTCAGCTCACCATCGAACCGGTACGCCCGGGGATCGGACTCGGAGCCATACTCCCCAATGGTGGCCAAATCAATACTGCCGGTAAGTTCGCTAATATCTTGGCTTTTGGGATCACTGGGTGAAAATGTGCCAATCCCTATTCGTTCTTTCTCGGACATCAGTAGCCTCTCGACAGGAAATTCATCAATATGGCCATGGTAGATATCGGTCAGCCGTTGGCGACAAACTGGACACAAATCGCCTTCAATGTAAAGTTGGTAATCTCGCCACACGTCGGTGCGCAATGCCTCAGGAATCAGATGCAAAGGCTCCTCGTGCATGGGACAGCCGACCAACGCGTAGGTCCCCCCAGAAGCAGTACGGGTATACCGCTCCAACCCACGCTTTAGCAACGCGACCAATGTCGACTTTCCTCCTCCCACAGGACCCATCAGTAGTAAAATACGCTTGCGAACTTCTAATCGTTGGGCCGCCGAGTGAAAATATTCCACCAGTTGATCCAACGCTCGATCCAAACCAAACAAGTCATGGTCAAAAAATTGGTAGTGACGGCTACCGTCTGATCGGTTCTCAATCCCTGCCTCGGCGATCATATCGAAAATTCGGGCGTGAGCCAGTCGGGCCACTCGAGGATTTTCTCTGGCTTGGTTGAAATACTCGCGAAATGTTCCTCGCCAGGCGATTTCCTGCTCCCGATTACGATAGGCATCAATGCGTTCCCAAATATCCATGAGCGATCTCCCTCCTTTACCCTAATGTCGCCCTCAACTAACGTATTAGTGTCATAAAGCCGCAAGCGACCTCTAGACGGTGGCTCGGCCGTGGGCTTTACCGTCAAAACTCAATACAATCTTCTTTTGAGCACTGATGGTCTCTAGATGCACCGGACGTCCCCACAGCAAGTGCACGTGCTCCAAAGTTCGCTCTGCATACGGCAGATCCAAATCAGTGCCCTCGTGACGATGAATCAAATAGAGTTCCCCGCGTCGGTGAAAGTCTCCGTCAACAACTTCAATGATGGGCAATCCGCCATGAAATACTTCTTTGATCAAGCGGTCTCGGACTAACTCCCAGCGCCGCGATTTGACCACAATCTTGTCTTGCTCAGGACCGAATACATAAAGATGCAATTCATCGACTAAGGGTTCGGTAAGATAATTGCGTAGAAAACTGACATCATCATCTACGGTTCTCACTAAGAATGCGGATTCTTTGCCTTGGCTTTCCCAAATATCGCGAAATATTCGGTACCCCATGGCATAGGGATTGATTTGATACGGAATCGGGGCGGTGACCGATGAATGCAGCCGAGCAAAGTTAATGACGTCCGCGTCGGTAAGCTCCATCGCGCGCATCAATTCTATATGCCATAAGCTGGCCCACCCCTCATTCATGATCTTGGTTCTCATTTGCGGCCAAAAGTAAATCATTTCATCACGGACCATTGCCACCACATCACGCTGCCACTCTTCGAGTTCGTCGCTAAGGTCGATGATAAATTGCAACACGTCTGATTCGTCCTCGCGCACCTTCAACAGGTGCTTCGGTTCGGTGGTTTGAGGTTGCCACAAGTCGGACCAGGACCCCCCGGAAGGTGGCGGTCCTTTGGGCCGTTTGACAGACAACAGGGGCGGGTGGGGCACGGCGACATGCTCTTGGATTGAGAGGGCAGCATCCAAGAACCGCTCCACCACCTCTACTCCCTGTTCGAATTGATATTGCCGCACGCGTTCTGCATGACGTGATACGACGTCCAACATGTCCCGCTGGGTTTGGGAAAAATGCACATTGTGTTTGAAGAAATCGACGTGCCCCATAACATGTGCCCGAACGAATGTGTTTTCCAGTTCCGAGTTGCTGTCTAGTAAAAAAGCGTACGCAGGGTCGGCGTTTATCACCATTTCATATAACTTATTTAAGCCGTAATCGTAACGTGTTTTCATCGCATGGAAAGCCTTGCCGTAGGACCAGTGCGACATGCGTCCCGGAATCAAGTAGGCGGCAAATTCGTATAGAATGGTAGCAGGCACCGCCTCGAATCGGATGGGAAATGGATCCAACCCTTGTTGTCGTGCTAACTGCCAGATCTCGTCGTCAGTGGGATAGTTTGATTGACTCATGCTCTTTCGTCTCCTGGTGAGCGAGGAAAAAACTTCTTCAGCGCTGTGTAGACGTCTCGTTTGTTGCCAATAGTCACCACTTGAAACCGAGGATGCCTAATTGTGCCGAACGCGGTCATTAAGGTACTGGTGTACCCCCCTTCCCGTATTTCAGCGTACCCAAATACATTCACCAACGGAAGCATCGCTTCCAGAAATTCCACAGTATGACGGTTGTCCGCATCAGACCAATTGTCTCCATCAGAGAAGTGGACCGGATAAATGTTCCACTGGCTGGCTGGATAGCGGTTTTGCAAAACTTCCCAACATAATTCATACGCTGAGGAAACCTTGGTTCCTCCACTTTCCCCCAGTTGAAAAAATTCCTCTTCGGTTACCTCCCGCGCTTGGGTGTGATGCACAATAAACACCACTTCAACCGACTCATATTTTGTCCGCAGAAAACGCAACATCCAGAATGCAAAGGTGCGAGCCATCAGTTTCTTGAAATCGCCCATCGAACCTGAGATATCGCGCATGGCGATTACGACCGCGTTGTTATCTTCTTGGGGCACGTTAACCCAAGTCTTAAATCGCAGGTCATCAGGCTGCCATGGGCCTAAACCGGTTTTTCCTTGTCTGGCATGGCGCAGCAGGTTTTCTCGGAGACTACGGCGTTTGTCAAGATTCCCCATCAAGCCGCGTTTACTGATGTCTTTAAATTGAAACGTGGGCCGGGGAATATTGGACAGCATCTTAGGCTTCAGATAGGGCAAGCCCAAATCCTCAAACAGCATCCCTGCCAAGTCATCGATAGAGATTTCTGCTTCCAGATAATCAATGCCAGGAATTTCCCCAGGGGCACCTGCTCCTCGACCCGCTTTGTCTCCTGACGCTGGGGCCGGAATTTGTCCCAGAATGTCTCCCTGTGTCAATTCCCCTTGATCCTGCCCTACACGATCCCCTTGCCATGGGTCAAAGCGAAATTTATACTCCTCCAAGTTTCGGATGGGGACCCGGATAACACGTCCTCCATCCGCAGTGAGTATGCTATCCTCCGTAATTAAATCCGGCAACCGCTGTTTTAGCGCGTCCCGTATCTTTTGTTGATGGCGTGCCTGGTCTGTAGCGCCTTTTCGTTGCAGAGTCCAGTCCGGCACAAATCCGGCCACTGTTACCACCCCCTTTTTGAAGGTAATAACATCCTATGCACCTTCGGCGAGATTTTGCCTAGATCTTGGAGACTCTGTCAAATATGGTCAAGCGGTGTCGGGACGTTGTCCCACCAACGAACAGCGTTTGCTGGGGGGAAACTACCGATCCGACGCGATAAGTTGCTGGTCGTAACGTACTACGGCGACTAGCTTTGGTGCCGTCAGGATAGTCAAAAAAGTTTGGCGCCTACCTTTGGGTCACGGTGTGAAATGCGGGAGCGAACCGAGCTTCGGGATATGCACCTTCCGATCCTAGAGGGTAAATTGGTCACTCGTGAGGAGCTGTCATGATGGCCTTTCTTTTTCAACGGGGGATACCTCGCCACCCCAGCGAAGACATTCTTAAATGCTTGGCCCAGGTGAATGGTCGCCATCCTGAGGTATCCCCCGTTTTAATGTCATAATAGAAAGAATTGTCTACACAACGGAAAATCGGGGTCCTCTGTCGAAGAGATAGGGTAACCAATTTCGGAACCAGGAGGATCCCCATGATTCCATGGGAGTCCTCACAAATTTTTTCAGACACACGGGTGCTTACGCAAATCGCAGCGCACAACCCTCGCCGCTCGGGTCTGGGCGGTCATGTCGAATCCCTTATTAGGCGTCGCCAACATGGGGTGACGGTTTGCCATTGCTGGTCATCGGAAGGCAAAAACGCCATTAAGCGGGTCGTTCGGTTTTGGGGCAATCTCCGCATGGACATGACGGTGGCCCATGGCGACCTCGTCCAGACGGTGATTGGGGGAGCCACCGAAGTCTTAGTGACGTTGGATTAGACGGACTCCAAAGAGGGCGTTCACCAAATTCTCGCATTGAACCTGCGTGCCAATCGGCGCGCGTTACCGTTGGCGTGGGTCACCGTCCCCAAGGATGGTCTCAAAGATCAGATGCGCCCATACGAGGCCGCATCTTGTCAACGAATTGCAGCCTTCGTGCCCGTCGGGTGCCACGTCATCCTTCTGGCCGGTCGCGGCTTCGACATGATTCCGAGCCCTCAATCCGCTCGGTTGGCACTGCACTATTCGCACCCAGGGCCCGGTCAAAATCGGCGTTCGCGGCCGACGACGGCCGCTCTACCTGGGATCTCCCCGAGGTCCAGCGGGATTCTGTCGTGTCGGGTGGTTGTCTATTGCAACGGCGGGCACTCAGATCCCTGGAATTTAGTCATGTCACCCGGATTGACGCGGGCCGATTGGCCCGCAGCACGGATCGTGGCCGCGTACGGCCGACGCTTTACCACCAGCGTCAGACCCGGCTTCGGGCTCAGTCAGGGCAAATGCCGATAATTTTGCTCCCGAGGCAATCGGCGGGATGAACCGCTTCTTTTGTTCTGGGCTGCCGGCAATCAAAATCGGCATGGCTCCCAAATGCTGAGCGGCAATAATTAAACTGGAAGTTGCACAAACTCGGGCCACCTCTTCTACTGAGAGACAAAATGTCAGCAGGTCCGCCCCTCCGCCTCCTAACTCCTCGGGCATCCCCACGCCCATCAAACCATTTTCCGCAAACAACTCTACAATGTCCCAAGGAAATTCATGTGTGGCGTCAATTGCCGCAGCGCGCGGTGCCACCTTTTCCGCTGCCAACCGGTGCACCATATCGCGAAACATCTTCTGCTCTTCTGTCAGCCCATAATTCATAATGACTATTGCGCCTCCTATTGTACTGCCTCGCCCACGTATTAGCTCAATCGCTCTCTATTCTAGCATTGTCTTCCCGTGGGGAAAATCACACGCGATTTGTAAAAAAATACTCCCTAATTCATTCCTGACCAGGTTGGAGACCTTAACAGAAACCAGTAAAATAGAGGAGAGCACGAGTCAAGAATCATGGTGAAATTCGCACAAGGAGGGGTGACATGCCTACCAACCGGGATACTCTAAGCTTGCCCATTTTACCCTGGTCAGGAGTGCTATTTCCGGGAATGAGACTGGACCTAACCATGGATGGACCATTAGGCCAGGCCATGATTGCCGATGCATCCCTGCGCGATACCGGAGTTGTGGTCTGTTTGGCACGGTCCACTTCGGGATCCAGCACAGCGTGGCCGGAACCGGTATCCATCGGCACCGTGGCCAGGGTACTAGACTACCCTCACAATACGACGCCGCTTACCGTCCAAATGGTCGGCATTAGCCGAGTCAGCCTGTTGTCTTTCCGACTGGTACATGAGACCCTTGTCGGTCAATTTCGGTTCATGCCCGACTCGGAAGATACGATTCCAAACCCATTAGTTGATGAAGCGCAAGCCTTGGGTTCGGAAGTATGGAGCATCGTACGCTCGGAAACATCTCATCCGTTGCTGCCACAAACACCGGAAGCCTTGTCCTATTGGATTGCTGCCCATATCCCCATCCCTACCGCGACACGGCAAGAGCTTTTGGAAATTCGCAGTACGCGCGGCCGACTGGCAAAAGAAATCGCGTTGCTACGCACCATGATGGACGGATTGCGCACCGAACACAGCAGTTAATCCTAGAATCGTACTGAAGAGTGTATAATATAGCGCAAGTGCTGGCATAGCCAGAGGACACCAAGGCTCGCCGCTTAGTAGAAATTCTCATTGCGTATGCCCGAACCCCATTAGAAGACATGCTGATGAAGTTCACTCTGACCCATGCATAACCAAACTAGAGGGTTTAAACACATTGTCTAACGATGTAAAAGTTGGATATGGAACGAAAATTGGTAGGCATTCGCGATGCGGCTTAATTTCTGGGCGTGGTCACCACCACATTGCGTCCTGAGTGATCTCCAGTGTCTACCATATGGAGGGCGAGACCTATCCGCGAATTGGGCCGTTTCAGCGGCGCCGCGTTCGTGGCGCTCCGCCATTCAGAAGACGGAAATCGCTAGGAAAACTGCCTCACTTGCCCATGTCGAGCACCGCTCCCCAGGCGAAAAGAGCCCCCAGATTCCCAATACGGGGGAGTCCGCATCGGAGCCGTTTCGATCCACGGGGGGTTTGCCACGATTGCCGGAATAGTCTTTTGAAAGGTGTGAGGAGCTCGGAGCATCATGCACCAGACCATGTCATGACACGCTAAGGTCCACGTCCCGAGGCGCCACAACGCATGCGTGCGTTTCGTTTTAACGGTCCTTCCCCGCCACTTCCCCCACCCATTCGGCGATATCAGCCAATAATAGGCCCAGGCAAAGACCAACAAGAGCCGATCCCACCGCTCGGGGGTACTTAACCTCACGCAATCGAGGGGGAAGCCCTCGTCGGGATCGTTTTTCTCGTCTTTGAAACATTCTTCGGTGGTAAAGCGTCGGCCGTACGCGGCCACGATCCGTGCT
>JAKAAL010000773.1 GCA_021802375.1 Bacillota bacterium
CCTCGTCGATCTTTATACCCCTACCCTAACAGGTCGGATCGACGAAGTCCAGCAATATTTTATTGCGCCATGTTGTTTTTGCCTAGTGGTCAATGAATTAGCGCAATGGGGGTACCTAACTAGTTACGAATCTCAAACAAAACGCGGATCGTAGGGTTCCGATTCCGAAGTTTACTTTTCACCAATACTGGGCGATGAGCTTTCTCTTTACCCACACCCGAAAAGAGGTGATCCCGATCACGGTGATTTTTCCTAGATTAGGCCACACTGCTAGCATTAGGGTAAGCATGTGCGTCGTGGAGAAGTTTGGTTGTGGAGGGAGAGCTTATGGAACCGTTGGTGGTCGAGGTCAAGAGCGTGCTTAAGCAAGGCCTATCCTTATTTACCCACATGATGGACACGGTCAATCGCTTGCAACCGGGACAGAGCCTAATCGTCAAGTCGAGCTTCAGCCCCCGGCCGTTAGTGTCACAAATGCGTAGACGTGGCTACGACGTTCAACAGGAAAAGCTAGGCAAGTTAATGATAACCACCTTCACGCCTGCAGGAGAGCCATCCCAGAGCGGTACCCGGGAAGAAATCTCGGCCAACCATTCTGGCAGCCCTTCCATCGAAGGTCCTCAGGTGTTTTTGGACAATCGGGGTCTGATGCCTCCCGAGCCCATGCAGCGCGCCTTGGCCAAACTCGAGGAACTGCCCCTGGGCACGGTGCTGGTCATTCACAACGATCGGGTTCCCGTCTTTTTGCTCGGACAGTTGGATGATGATGGCTATCCCTATGAGACTCAGGCGCAACCGGACGACTCGGCTATCGTGAGGATTCTTAAAAGCCATTAAGGCGGGAGGTTTAGCACCCGAAGGGGGGCCGCGGGATCCTCTTAGCCAATGGATATGCCCCCCATGGTGGTTGTTCAGGGATGTGCGACTTTCAACGGGAGCAAGCGATCGAACGAGGTCGCCAGGATGCGTCGTCATGAATGGAAAAGGAGGGGCAGTCATGCACGATTTGATGATCGGGAGGCTTGCGGACGGGGTTGATGCCAAGGTGCATCGCGTGCTGGTGGATAGGCTCTGGCCCCGGGGAATGTCAAAGGCGGCCGCTCCATGGGACAGCTGGCTCAAGGAGGTGGCTCCCAGCCACGACTTGCGCAAATGGTATGGGCACGATCCGGACCGGTATCATGAGTTTCGCAAGCGCTATTGGCAGGAGCTAACGGACAATCCTCGCGTCGCAGAATTGTTGAACCTTTGGAGGACCCAAGGAGTCATGTTGTTGACGGCGAGCAAAAATCTAGAACTAAGCCAGGTGCCCATACTGCGGGATTTTTTAATCCAACTAAGCTCAAAGCCGTGAACGATTTCGTTGTCAGTTAAGCGCCAGCCAAAGCGAATCATTCCCGTCTTGTCGCGCGAAAGCACCGGCTTTCAGAGAGGGGATTTCGCCGTATGCGTGGTTTCCATGAAGAACGAGAGCGCTGGGGGGCTCGATGATTGTCCCGATTGGCCTTGCACGGGGGCCACTGCACACGTCGCGACCCCGGCCCCATGGTCACTAAAAATAGATTCCCCCAGGGCCAACAACGGAGGCATGCGGGAATCTGCCAGGGAATAGATCAAACGCCCGGTTGCCTAGGTCTGAACGAGCCCAGAGATCTTCAGACAGGCCAAGCGGTTCGATAAATGGCCTTGGCCAATGCCTATGCGCGCGACTCGTTGACTCACATTGAGAGAGCCTTCTTCCCGCAAAGCTTCTAGGATCCGCAAGCGGGTGGGATGGCTCGGCGCCTTCCAGAAATCGGCCCATAACGTATAGCTTTCCCTACTCCCGCCAGCCGCCTCGACCACCTCCGAAACTTCCTGATATTGCAACAATGCAATACAGCGGAGGGACCGGCAAGCTTTAGGAACCTTGGACGATTACACTCAAACGTGCCGCGGCGGTGCACCAGGAGCTTAACCGACATCCATCCGCATCCACGACACCCGGATGGAGCTTAGGCACCACGGCTGCCCGGGCTCGCATAAGCCGGTATGCACAAAGAGCGGGCCAAGCAGATGAGGCGGCAGGTCGAACCCCGAGGGTGTAGCCTCCGCTTAAGACCGGGATTTGCCCGAGAATGAGGGCATTCGGCAGAAGAGCCCGATTGTGCGGAAGAAGGTCATTGTTCAACGCCATCCATCGGCTGTAGGGAGGGCCTCCTCGTTTGAAAAAGGAGAGCTTATGTTCCTGCCAACCGTTTTACCATGCATGCGCCCTGCCAAGGCACCGGGAATTCGTGCGGTCATCGCGTACCTCGAGTTACCTCCGGGTTTGGCCCATAAGGAGGCGGGCCGAAGCATGCAGGAAGTGCGACACCGGGATGGTATCGTTTAAGGTGACGTGGGTGACCATTCCAGGAAGAATAGAAATCGCGACGGTCGCCAAGCCAATGAGGTTCTGCGAATTTGGGGTTCGGAAAACGAGCGTTTTCAGCACGGCGGACGGATCTTTGTGCTGAAGGTAGGTCATGAGGGTAGCTCTCACCATCGCGAAGTTTTGGGGATCGTAAAGGTTGGCATAATAGTACCCTCTGTGGGGCTGGTAAGTGCGCTCGCCGTAGCGTTGCGTGAAGACCATGGCGTGGTAAAGGCTCCCATTTAGTCGATCAAATGTGGCCTGTTGAATGCGGCTGGCAGTGTAGCGCCAACTAATCAGGCCAACAACAACCATCGCTACGATGCCTAGGCTTCGCCATTTACCCTTCGTTTGCTGCACGACCCACCCGCTTTTCCCCTCATTATACTTTGAAGAGACTCCCGTCGGAGATTGTCTTGTGCTTTCCAGGCGGAAAACAGAGTGTTGAGACAGAAGTGTTCTGTGAGCCATGCTTTTCCCTCTGGTGGGTGCTCTTGGTGCGCATGTGAGGAAAGGATGGTTGCCAAGGCCTGTCAGAAGGGTCGTTATGGGATGGTAACCTCAAGCTAGGTTGCAGCGTTATCATAAGCAGAAGGGTTCGTATCGCATCCCTTTCCAATTTCTAAGAGAATGGAGATCGAACGATGATAGCCTTGTACTGGAAGCGATATCTTCGGCCGACACGTCGATGGATGGGAGCGGCTTTGGCCTCGGCCGGTATCGGCCTGGTTGTAGGGTTTAGCCATCCCTTCGCGGCCCCGAGGCCAGCGGTCTTGATCGAGCCCCCCTCGGTCTCGCTCCTTCAACGGTTGCTGCCACGGAGCTATACCATCGAAAAGACAGAGACGCTTCGATTTAAGGGACAATCTCCCCTCGAGGTGGTGGTCGCGA
>JAKAAL010000774.1 GCA_021802375.1 Bacillota bacterium
ATAGGGCCCCTCTGTCGTCTTGGCCAATTCCTTGGTAACCGCGGCAAGTCGCGCTTGGTGTATGGGCAAAAACTAGCGTGGTAATGAAATTTGGGCACCTTCGGCAAATTCCATCACCGTGACACGGTTCATGGCGCATGGGATGCATGCGGCAGCACTTGGATTTTCATGGCCTTGCGGAGCTTGTCTACGTCCTCGATGGCCCTACCTTGGAACGGATTGGTTTTCGATAGCTGCTCCTTGAGCAACATCGCTCGCTTACCAGCTAGGGCATTGTCCGCTGAAAACACTTGAGCAAAACGTTCCCGGATCTTGTCTTCCATATGACTATACGACCCCGTCATGGCGATGGAGGCGTGGCCCAACATTTCCGCCATATCTTGAATTTTCATGCCTTGCTCAAGCGCATAGGTCGAAAATATATGCCGGAATACATGGGAGGTCAAATGCACAAGCTGACCGTTTTCCTGGATGTCATGCCTTTTTACAAACTTCATGAGCCGATCTTGCTGGGCCTAAATTTCCTCGACGAACAAGATCCGTACCCCCCGTCTTCAGGGTTCCCGTGGTCTGAGCATGTTAAACCGAGAGCACGCTACATTCATATTCATCTCGATATAGAAGCAGACTAGAGTGCCTTTCGTACAACGGCGCTTATCGCGGTGTTCGCACCTCTCGTGGTGGGGGCGATGATCGGTGCTAACAAAAATCGTTGCGTCAGGGCCGTTGCACAAAGACCAAGACCCGATCGGAGGATGAGGGAGGGGCAAGCGGGTCCCGTGGAACAACGCGGCATACGCCAGAGACTTGGCGGGAGGGCTTTCAAGGACTATGCTCAAATAGATACGAAAGAGACTTCATGCGGGAGGTCCCCAATATGGAAGTGCAATTGGCCTATGGAGCGGGTCAACTGTCGGTGAGTGTCCCCGACGGCGCTACGGTGCTACGCCCTCAGGCGATCCCGACGCTTAGTGATGAGAGCGAGGCGGTACGAGTAGCCCTGAGAAATCCGTTAGGGACGCCGCCCTTGTCTGAAATTCTCCGAGGTAAAAAGAGTGTCGCCATTGTGACCCCCGATATTACCCGGCCCCTTCCCACCGCTCGGCTGCTTCGGGTGCTGTTGCCCTTAATTCACGAAAGCGGCATAAGGCCGGACCAAGTGGTGCTCGTGAATGGTACGGGATCGCACCGTGGCAACACCCCGCAAGAGCTGACCGCCATGTACGGCAAATCTGTGGTCGAACGCTATCGCATCGTGAATCACGATGCCTATGCCAAGGAAAGCTTGACGATGGTGGGCCAAACGGCGGGAGGGACTGAGGCCTGGATGAACCGGCACTTTGTGCAAGCGGAGGTTAAGATGGTCTTGGGCCTCATTGAACCGCACTTCTTTGCGGGATTTTCCGGTGGCGCTAAGGGGATTTATCCTGCGCTGGCGGGCATCGATTCCATTATGGGCTTTCACAATGCCGCGCAGATTGGTCACCCTCGTTCGACCTGGGGAGTGCTCGACGGCAATCCCCATCAGATCGAGTGTCAATCGGTGTGGAAGCTGATTCAGCCAGATTTTCTGCTTAACGTGACCGTAAATCAAAAGCGAGGGATTACGGGTGTGTTTGCTGGATCGTTAGAAGAGGCTTTTTTTGCGGGCGCCGAGTATGCTCGGGCCGTGGCGATGACGGCCGTGGATGCCCCGGGATTTGATATCGTCGTCACCACTAACAGCGGATATCCGTTAGATCAAAATCTCTATCAAACGGTTAAGGGGATTTCAGCCGCCGCCAAGGTGGTCCGCCCCGGAGGATCCATTATTTGTGCGTCTGAGTGCCGGGAAGGGTTTCCCGACCACGGGGAGTTCCGCGGCCTGATGGAGATGGCGTCGACTCCCGAAGCCCTGTTGGCTCAGATACACCAACCTGGATTTCGCCGATTCGATCAATGGGAGGCGCAGGCGTTGGCCGGCATTTTGACCAAGGCAAAAGTGTGGTTGTACTCGGCTATGGAGGCCGATGCGGTCCGAGGAGCGATGCTTCACCCAGCCCCCTCGGTAGAGGCTGCCTTAGACGAGGCTAGATCGATGGCAGGTTCAGGGGCTCGCATTGGGGTTTTGCCGGAAGGGCCGATGACGATCCCCTATCTTGCCTCCTGACCATGATCTGAAACATGCCGTCATCTCATCGGATAGACGATATCGGGGTTGTTGTCGGAGGATATGGTTGTCGTTAGGACAGGCTGAAGAAAAAACGTGACGGAGGGCAAGCTATTCGTGGTCAGCCAAGTTGGGCAAACGTGGGCCCCTACAGCAAGAGACATTCGACGGTTTTGTGGGACGAGCGAATCGGTCAAGGGCCGCGATTACTTTTTACACCGCCGCGTGCTCGAGATGGGCCCGCACCCCAGCCAAAAAGACTGGCTTCGGGCCACGGTTCGGGGCACCAAGCCCTATACCGTGGATTTGTGGGCGCCAGATCTCGAGCGCATGGAGGCCTACTGCACCTGCCCTGCCTATGCCCGAATGGATACCTGTAAGCATGTGGCCGCGGTACTCTGGAGCTTATCTTCTGAAGGTCCCATCGCCCGTGAGATCGAAGCTGCGACACCCAATCCTAGGCCCAAAGTAGGGGGGAGCCCTCGTCCACAAGAGCCCGTGAAGGTGCAAGCCACGCGCGAACTGTCCCATCTCTTGGCCGTCTTCGAGCCCGTAGTTAAGCCGGTCCCATCCTTCAGCGGGGATGCACAACCCCTCTTGGCGCAGTTTGGCTTGATTTTCAACCTGTACCCGCAGAACGCTAGTGTGCGCATCGAAATGAAGATTGGCCCCAAGCGGCCCTACGTGGTACAGAAAATTGACGATTTTCTTGCCCGTGTGCAAAACGCCACGCCCTTTACGTTTTCTAGTCGGTTTACGTGGAACCCCAGTGAGCATTATTTTCGGCCGGAAGATGGCGTGGTCATTGATATTCTCCAGCGCATACGTCGAATTCAAGCGGCCTATAACCAGAGTCGCTATGGCGGAGGAATATCCTATGGAGCAGGCGACCGCTCGCTGTTCGTGCCGCCGGATGAGTGGCCAACTTTGCAGGAGGCGCTGCGCCAGACGGATTGCTACCTAGCCTTCGGACCTCATAGCGGGACCAGCCTCAGCTGGTCTGACGGCAAGCTTCCTATGCAAACCCGTGTAGACCGGACGGTTCAGGGCGGTTTCGATGTGCATCTGCGAGGATTAGACCAAGTGGCTCCCATCATGGGTTATGGTGCAGCGATTTCGCGGGCGACCATCTATCCG
>JAKAAL010000775.1 GCA_021802375.1 Bacillota bacterium
CCCAGGGCCACAACCTGGTGCTCTAACCGACTGAGCTACATCCACCGTTTTCTTGTACGCGACCAGCCCAGAGGCGGTCGTTTAATGTGGCGGCAATTAAGAACGGTTTTGATTTTAGCACATGTTTATCTACGGTGCAATGCCCGCGTCCACGCTGATATAACTCCCGGGCAAGAGGCGCTCTAAGCGGCACCTACAGCAGCCTTAACCCCGATTAGCCCGGCTTTGCTCATGATGGGCCGGCCCCGTCCCTGCCTACGACGACGCAATTTGACCTTTACCATGGTTCCCCTATACTTGAAGACAATCGCTATTTTTCGAGGAGGCCATTTGTGGGCAAGTCGTTATCGTTTATCACTCCTAGTGGACGAGTCACTTTAGGCAATTATATTGGCGCACTCTCACAATGGATGGCCGCGCCCGGAAATGTTTACGCCGTGGCGGATTTGCATGGCATCACCACCCCTTGGAACCCAGAAACCCTACGCACCTACATTATTGAAATTGCCTCAGTCTTAATCGCCCTAGGTTTGGATCAAAACCAGAGCATCGTCTACATCCAAAGCCAGGTCGCCGCTCACGCCGAGATGGCGTGGCTGTTAGAATGCGTCGGTCATATGGGTGAGTTCCAGCGGATGACCCAGTTCAAGGCCAAGGGGCGGGGACGCGGGGATATCTCGGTCGGACTTTTTACCTACCCTGCCTTGATGGCCGGAGACATCTTGCTGCACGATGTGGACACGGTGCCAGTCGGCGAGGATCAAAAGCAGCACGTGGAATTAACCCGAGATCTAGCCATACGTGTGAACCACCTCTTTGGCCCCGTCTTTACCGTGCCCGAACCGCAAGTGCCTACGGTTGGCGCCAGAGTTCGCTCGCTGAAAAACCCCAACGAGAAGATGTCAAAAAGCGTCATCGACGATGGTACCGTCCTATTATTAGAATCCCCGGATAGCATCCATCGAAAGTTTATGGCCGCAGTGACTGATTCCGGTCGCGAAGTGCACTACGACCCGGTGGAAAAGCCGGGAATCTCGAACCTGCTCGAAATATACGCCGCGCTGGCCAAAGAACCCTTAGACGACATTGTGGCTAGATATCGCACGGCAGGTTATGGGGCCTTTAAACGAAAAGTGGCAGAGGTAGTCATCGAATCTACTCAACCCGTTCGCGAGTCAGCGCTGGCTCTTCAGGCCAATTCGGAAGAAATCCTTAATCGCCTCCAACAAGGACGGCAAGAAGCTTGGTCGACGACCAATGCCAAACTCCAACAAGTAAAACGCGCCATGGGCTTTTGGCTGCCTTAAGCCAGCCAAAAGCTTTGGCCAGGAAACGGCCATCTCCCACGAGCGCGTGGGCACTTTTGGTTATGCCACCCGCATCACCTAGACGGGCTCGTATCCCGCCTCTTTGACGGCGGCCTTTAAGGCCTCCATCGACGTCTTTTCGGCATCGTAAGTCACCTGAGCCCGTTCGTCAGCCAAACTGACATTGGCGGCCCGGACACCTGCCACTCCCTTCAAGGCCTTGGTCACACTGTTAACGCAATTGTCGCAGGTCATACCCTTCACGGTAAACTGCACACGCTCCATACCCATCATCTCCCCATTTCTATCCCGGCAGAAGGCCGGAAGCTTCGGCCCTTGCCAAGCGTAACCCATGTCCGGACCATCGATACGGTGGGCACGGTCACCCGGTACTAAGCTCCCCTCGCGTCAATCCGATCCTTATAGGGCCGACACGGGCACGCTGCCCGAAAGGCTCCGCTTCTCGCCGCCCGTCGTCGCCCAGCGCTAACAGCTAGGGCGATCCATCGAGGCTATTATACTCCAAGATCAGCCATTCACTCGCCGCACCGTATACTTCCCCAATGATCGGCTCTTTCTCCAGTCCGACGCGGATGATCCGCGTGGAGCACATGGTTGGCGATCCCGGCCCTTGTCTATTCCCCGTGCGTCTTGATGCCTTAAGCAACTCAGATGCGTAACAGCGACCACGTATAGGCACGCGCACCAAGCCTCTCTGGCAGGAGATCGATTCACCACGGCGAATCTTTTGACCTACAGGCGGCTCTGGAATCTGGACGAGTTTGAAGGGTTTACTACGATGGAGCGACTGAAATCCACAGGAAGAAGAAAGGGAGAACAGCGATGGACAGGGTGGCTATTTTTGACACAACGCTTCGCGACGGCGAACAAGTCCCTGGCGCCAAACTCGCGAGCAACGAGAAACTTGAAATCGCGCGTCAATTGGCGGTGCTCGGCGTCGATGTGATCGAGGCGGGATTTCCGGCCTCCTCCCCGGGAGACTTCGACGCCGTTCGCACCATTGCTCGTGAAGTCCGCGGCGTCAGTATCACCGCCCTGGCCCGAGCGGTGGCCCGAGACATCGATGCCGTGTGGGAAGCCGTGCGGGAAGCGGAAATGCCCCAGATTCATATTGTCTTGGGCGTGTCGGATATCCATTTACAAGGGAAGTTTCGGCGTTCGCGCGAAGACATTCTTGCCATGGGAGTCGAAGCCGTACGTTACGCCAAGCGCTACACGCCCTATGTGCAGTATTCTACCGAAGATGCAGGCCGGGCCGATCTTGAATACCTTAAGCAAACGGTGTTCCGTGTAATTGAAGCCGGCGCCACCGTGGTAAACATTCCTGATACCACAGGCTACTGCGATCCACAAGAGTTCGGGCACATCATACAGACGCTCCATGATGAGGTGGCCAACCTGGACCAAGCCGTGCTCTCCGTGCATTGTCACAATGATTTAGGCATGGCGACGGCCAATACCCTGTCAGCCATTCGCCACGGTGCCCGCCGCATTGAAGTCACCGTGAACGGACTAGGCGAGCGCGCCGGCAACACCGCCTTAGAAGAAGTGGTCATGGCCCTTAAGGTGAAACCCGATTATTATGGCGTCACCACTTCGATCCGAACGGAAGAAATCAGCCGTACCAGCCGCCTCGTTAGCAGCCTAACGGGGATCTGGGTTCAGCCCAACAAGGCCATCGTCGGTTCCAACGCATTTGCCCATTCCTCGGGCATTCATCAAGACGGCGTGCTCAAGGCTCGTCAGACCTACGAAATCATCGATCCTAAGAGTGTGGGCATCGCCGAATCACGCATGGTGCTTACTGCACGAAGCGGCCGCCATGCCGTCCGTGCCCGTCTTCAAGATTTGGGTCGCGTCCTTGAAGACGAGCAGTTCGAACAGTTTCATCAGTTGTTTTTAGATCTAGCCGATCGTAAAAAAGAAGTCTATGACGAAGATTTGCTGGCATTATTGA
>JAKAAL010000776.1 GCA_021802375.1 Bacillota bacterium
AAGGATGGGAATGCTGGTGCTTGGATTCTTAGTCATCATGACCGGGGGAATCATCCTCTTCGGTGGAGTGATTAGTTGGGCATGGTGGCTTGATCACCAACCGTGGGTGCGGTTGCGCCGAAGTAGAAATAGCTCAGGGGTTGATGCGAAGGCGGCCCCACCTCCTGCGTCTGACTCCACCGATGCTCGACACGTTCCCGAAGAGACCCCGTGATGGGCAATTGCCCCGTTGGATTCTAGAAAGGATGATTCCCGATGGTTCAACACGCACGATCCACATCCGTCGAGCCGCCTGCCATTTTTCATCGTTTGGTGGCTCCGACTGCCGGCTTCGTCTGTTTTTGCGGAACCCCGGCTCAACATATTCGCTATACCAGTGGACTCACGTGGGCATATTGCAATCGCCACTGGACTTTGTGGTGCAATCGCCACCAGCAAAGCCCCGCGGCCGTTCGCGTTCAAACCGTGACGGTGTTTCCTTCCGACCCAGAGTAAGCCCTACTGCGCTCGGACCGAACTTGGCAATTTGACCATGAAAAAACCTGATGCGATTGCCTCCGGATCAAAATCGTCACGTTTGCGGATCCAGATCGTCAGCGTTGGCCGTGAGAAAATTCCACACAGAAAGGAAGCCATCATCGTGCAGAAATGTCCGTTTCGACAACGAGTGAGCCCTGTGCTCAGCACTGCCGTGATTTTTGCGAGCATTACGGGGGTCGGACTGATGGCGTGCGAACGTTGGATTTCTCCGATATATTCTCCCACTCTGACCGTCGCGATTGCTCTCGGCATCTGGCTTGGCACTCGTTACGGCGGGCCCCATCACTTCGCGCGCACCGCTCAGTCGATTGTCGTGGCCGTCATGATTCTCTCGACTGCAGTTCGATTCGATGCGTGGTGGATCATTCCTGGACAAATTGCCGCCCTACTAGGAACCACCGTGTGGCATATGACTACTCAGTTGGAAAGCCCCATTGTTTTTCAGCCATTCTCCAAACCCTGATCATCGCGGGCGTGTTGCGCAACAACACTTGATGCACCTGAGGAAGCACAGCTAGCATAGGAGCATCAATGACGTCCCACGATGTGGTCCAATTATGATAAATCAAGCGAGTGCGCTCAGATACGGGCAACACGTCGGCAATATAGCCGCCAACGGTTCTCCAGTAGGATATCCCCCACTTTTTTGAAATTCGACAAATGCGTAGACCATCCCATACGGCACGCGGAATGACAATCGTAAGAACCATCGATTTGACATTTCGACGCATCCAGTTGTGATAACAGTACAACCCCGACCCCAATTGGCCATGACCGAGGAATGTATCGGTGTCACAAGACCATGGAACTCCGGAGTTTGTATAATGGTACAACACTATCGGATACGATAAAGAAGAATCGAGCGAAACCCGCAAATACGTCCAATGAACAAGAAGACTGAAGGGCCACTCGAGTACGAGTAAAATCCCCGTTAATATCCAAATCGCGAGGTGTTCTATGATTGAAATGATTTTTCTTCTGCTGATCATAGGGTTTCAGTACCTTTCCTATGTGTTGTACGAAGCATACCACGGAGGCGGCTTTTCGGAATGGCGGACTTGGGTGCACACATCGTGGCAATACGATGGACCTTGGATTGTGTGGATACTACTGCTGGTATGGGTGTGGCATCGATGATACGCTTCTCCGTCGATGGCGTTCACGCCCATCTGTTAATCCCCGAGTGCTCAGGATGTCAACGTGGTCCTGTGCTCTAGAAAGGATGATTCCCGATCGTTCAACACGCACGATCCACATCTGTCGAGCCGCCTGCCATTTTTCATCGTTTGGTGGCTCCGACTTGTCGGCTTCGTTTGCTTTTGCGGAGCCCCGGCTCAACATATCGGTATACCAGTGGGCTTACGTGGGCGTATTGTAATCGCCACTGGACTTTTGTGGTGCAATCGCCACCAGCAAAGTCCTGCGTCCATTCGCGTCCAACCCGTGACGGTGTTTCCTTCCGCCTTAAAGTAAGATTGGCGCACTGTGTTCGGCTCTTCACCCGCGCATGAGAACTCTCTTGCAATTCCACAAGAAAATCTCGCAAGGAGGCACACCCATGCACAAAGGCCTTTCCGCTTTTTCCCATTATTGGCGCACCTACCGAGTCAACGGGATTTGTCATCGTGGTTTTTGGATTGGGATTCGGATATTTCGTCAACCACTTCCTCGAGGCCATGCACCACCACGGCACGTATCCCGATCAAATGTCCTGGATTTTCCTAAGTTTTGTCGCGTGGGCGGTCGGCAAAGCCGGCGATGCGCACCCTCCGGCAAATAAACCTCCGCGCAACTAAGCGAATTCGGCGATAAAGTCTGGTGCCATCCCGATAAGGCCAACGCCGAGCGGGGCACAGATTTACGGTGCCTTCCGTGAATGCCCAGAAAATGGCGCTGTCCGCCCAAGCATAGGGAAAAATACTCCATGACCAATTCCAGGTGAACACGTTGCTATATGGCCAAGTTTGCCACAGGATAACTGTCGCCATAAGCATTTCGAGCAGGGAACCCGAGGCCAAAATGACAATGGCTTTCTATCCATGAGGACGACGTTTCAACCAAGTTTTCCCCGTCGGGGTATTCCACGCCCGACCGTCAATCCCCGAGTGCTCGGGATGCCGCCGTGGTCCCTTGCCAATGCGAATAGCCCACGGTGGAGTGCCGAGCATCCATCCCGTTAGGGCATGCCCGGCTTCATGCACCACCGTCCACATCGGTCCCCACATCAACAAATAAATGGGTGCAGCTTAAGTTTGTTGATAGATACATACGTTCTCATGCATAAACTCGTGCGTCTTGGTCGACAGGCATCAGGCGCGGCCCCGGAGGATCCTTCTCGGGGCAAAACGGCTGCCGAGCAGGCTACCGCCCACCCGAACGATGCAAACGTCCGTTCGTGTTCGTTGGCCAGTGTTTGCCCGGTCAGGGGCTCATCGAGGCTTAGGCATCCGCCTGGGCTAGGCGACCTGCGATTCCGACCTCGCTCGAGAGTCCGTCCGCCCGGTCGCATAGGGGGCACCGTCCCAAAAGTGATGCCACCGGTCTAAGCCCGAACGATACAGAGCGCGTAAGGTGCCCACCGTTTGAGCCCCGGCGTCCGACCACCACATGCCACCCCCATCCAAGCGCTCTTTGACCAAGGTCTTACACGCCCCTTCGACGATCCCCGAGCCGATAGGCAAGCCCAGCGCGCGATAGCGCGGGTAGTCCATTTGCGCGGCGTGACGGACAAAATAGCCATGCGCT
>JAKAAL010000777.1 GCA_021802375.1 Bacillota bacterium
AGACATGCGGACCGGTCACATCCATCGCGTGGCAGGGTGGAGAGCCGTTGTTAGCGGGCCTGTCATTTTTTCAAACGGTCGTCGACCTCGAGGCTCGATTGGCAAGACCGCCCCAAGTACTAAACAACGCCGTGCAAACGAATGGAGTGCTGATTAACCGCGCGTGGGCAGAATTTTTCCGTGAGTACCGCTTTCTGGTGGGCGTCAGTCTAGATGGTCCTCCTGCCATACATGACAGCCATCGGGTGACAAGTGGAGGCCACGGCAGCTTTGCGCGCGTCATGCGAGGCATTCGGTGGTTGCAGGAGTGCCGGGTCGACTATAACATATTGACGGTAGTTGGCCCGCACAATGTGAACCACGGGTCCGAACTGCTCCGATTCTATCGTGACGCAGGATTCGGGTGGATCCAGTTTATCCCGCAAATGGGCTTTCAAGCCCAACACCCAGAGCAGACAGGGCAGTATGCGATCACGCCCGACGAATACGGTCGATTTTTGTGCGAGACCTTTGACGAGTGGTATCGTGGCGGCCATCCCAATATGTCGATCCGGTTCTTCGACAACGTTTTACAAACATATATCGGCCTAACACCTGACATTTGTACGATGCAATCCCAATGCCCACCCCACCTTATTGTCGAATCGAACGGCGATCTGTTCCCCTGTGACTTTTACCTGGACAATACATGGCGCCTAGGCAATAGCGCCGACATGACCCTCACGGAAGCGTTGGCAACGCCGACTTATACGCGCTTCGCGGCGCTGAAGCCTACCTTGCCGGCCAAATGCCAAACGTGCCCATGGCGAACTCATTGTCGCGGGGGTTGCCCACGGAACCGTAGCGAGGCGGCTGATACGACTTTGGGACCGGATTATTTTTGTACCGCCTATGAGACGTTCTTTGCATATGCTCACGAGAGAATGCAGTCCCTGGCACGTCCACTTCGCACGGCACGCACACACTCGGCGTTGATGCGGTTATAATCTGTACGGCGTCAATCGTCGGCGTTAAAGTTCCCCATTTGATTAAAGGCTGGTATGGAAGCAAGGAAGGGAGGCGGACCACAATAACCGGCGGAAGTGGATGAAAAGCATTGTATCGGGATCAGAGCAGGATCCATCCCGTTGCTTAGTCTGCGCCAGAAAACAACGGCGGTGTTCTGAATGACCATGTCTTCGCGGATTGAAACTCTGCGGTATACGATTGGATCCTGCCACCCCTTCCGTCCTTACCCTACAAAAAAAGGCTGCACGGGTCACGTTTCATTAGGGGGTGGAAAAGCGAGGATCTTCGGCAGTTTCGCGCGGACCGCCCATACGGACACGGTGCGCCAGGCAAGTCTTTGTCTACCAACCAATACCGCGTAAAGGAAGCAATCGAGCACATCGAAGTCTTAACTGGCATTCGACGAAGCCTAACAGCTGTGCATAGACCTGATGTCCTTGTTGGCTCGGCTAAAAAAACGGGGTTGACTGTCTTAACACCGAGCCCATCCCAAGCCGATCCCGAAGCGGCAGATATTCCTAGTGTCTCACTTAGCACCCGTTCTCGCGGACGCGAAAGTCGGCACGCGGCACGTCTTTTTGTTGATGCCGCCGACTTCGCCATCGACGCCTTGTGAGGCTGTCGACGGTGTCTGGCTCACCTCCCCTTGCCCACGCCATCTTGACGTCAGCGCTTCAACGTCTTAGTACATGCCCTGGAAGAAAAACCTACAATACTGATGGTTTTCTCGGTTCCTTCCGAAACCCGCAGTCCTCACAGATGTTATCGGATTCGTCTGCTCGGATGCGGCTCTCGCCCCATCGCGTGGCGATGTTTTTCCCCCACGCACCACTCAGGAGCCCGACAGGAGAAGGATCGTCTGACGTCCCAATCGGTGTCAAGACGGTGGTACCATGGGTCCCAGTTTAGTGGGGCCTCTGATCCTTTCACCACGTCGTTGATAGCGGGGTAAATCGGGTCCGATCATTCGGAAAATAACGTGTCACGATACTTAACCAGGCACTCAAACAGGGTACATCAGTGAGCGGTTGGGCCGGTTGTTAATGGTCTATGATCGGAGGGTCGTGTCTCACCACACACGGCAGCCGCCTTATTGGCTCAAGGTATGGACTTTTTATGCTATGAAAAACGCGGGCGGTGTCCGCCGCTGCCAAATGAACCCCATTGACCATCGAACGGGCGGGCCGGCCGACAACGAGTTTATGAGGTCTGGGAGCATACCCGACGACGGAAGTCCCTGCCCACGGTGCGCGAAATTTGGGTACGATATGGGGCGCACACGCTTCCCGTCTTGACCAGCCAAACCACCTAATCGACTGCCGACCTGCTGACGGCCCTTTGGGGCCGCTGATCCCAAGAAAATGGATTTAATCTCCTCGTTCAAGGTTACGGGCTCAATCATTTCGGCGATCGCGGGACCGCTCTGCTGGAGGACCGTCCGGTTCCCAATCCCCAACGGGTCCGGGAGTTAGCGCAAATCGATCGGGTTTAAGGATGATGCGTCGCAAATATCCCCATGAATTGGACACCATCCACCCAGACGAGCTCAAAAGCGCACAAGCGATGGATCCGATTACAGCACTGGCTCACAGAAGTTCAGGCCGCCCCGGAAACCGTGGTATTATCTCGTGCCCGAAGAACGGCGAAAAGCCTTTCACTATCAGACCCAAGCGTTTCAAGACGCCTGTCGCATCATCACCATCAATGGCGAACATTGGCTACGTCAACGACTCGCGACGGCGTATCCCGACCCGGTCCGTGAGCGGCATCTCGCACGTTGGTTGTTACAAGCCGGCGGCACCGTCCGCGATGGGCTCAGGCCGTGGCGGACCTGCTGACCACCATCAATGCGCAAGATCCGCGACATCCAGCCGATTCTCGCTACGGGCTCCGTGTTGTTCTAAAGGCACCCCGAAAGTCGAATTTTTCACATAAATATTCACCGGGGAAATCTTAGGATGGCTAGCCGTTCTCTTCCCGGCAGGGATCCTCGGCGGTGAACGAGGGAAACGCGTCCTCACTCGATGGGGGAAAGCCGCCCCCGAACAGGCGAATCCTGTGAGGACTGCTGTCTCCGTACGGAAACGAGGACGGCCGAAAGAGGTTACCATAGGTTTTCCTGCGCGAGCAAAAATCCCCCATGACGGTGAGGGGGGGAAGAAGGGTTAAAATACCAGGGTTTTTCGCCAACCCCGGACGGTCCAGCAATCCTAGGAGGCGGTGATTTTTGAAGCATTACACTGGTTGTAGTAGGTCCTCCGCAACACGACCAAACCC
>JAKAAL010000778.1 GCA_021802375.1 Bacillota bacterium
AATATGGTCGCGGTCATTGGCGAAACAGCCCACGCCAATTAGTAAAGCGGTGCCAATAAACTCCGAGAGCATTAGTTTCAGCCAATATGCCGTGAGAATCCCTCCCCTTCAATAGTCAATTTTCACAAAAAATGCTTGTATGGTAAATGGACAGGCTGTAGAGGGTTGAGCAGACTCTATATACTTTACACCATTGTCTTAGTTGGCAACGCATGGCAATACGTTCGATGGAGTCACACCAACGGTGGGAAATCCGCATCGTGAACCCAGTTGCGGTGACAAGTGTTCTTCTTTCTTATGGTCAACAGTTATCCGGCTAATCAGAGGTTAGGGCATCCACAAGGATCCGGAGAACTCCTATTAACCGGCTAATAACTTCCAAATATATGGATACTACAGCCGGATCTTTCGGTGGGAAATTAGCCGGTTAATAGCGGGATGTAGGGAACAATATGCGCGATGCGCAACGGAGACCAAGCTACTTAACTGCCGAAAGGATACGCGATTGTAGGGATGGGAAAAATATTGCTTTAAGGTCCTGGGTCAGGCGTTCCTAAGTTGGGGTTAACTACTATGCAGATTTCCCTTTAGAGTTGATACCCCAAGCATTGCCCAAAGCGGACAATATTGGGTGATGACGGTTGAAAACAAAATACCTCCGAGGGCCGCCATTACCACGGTAGTCAATATGCTTAGGCTGGTGGTTAGTGGCCATATCCAGAGGATGGCAATAATGACAGTGCGTACCATCCGATCAATCCAGCCGACATTTTTTTCAAGAAAGCGGGAATGGTCCATGGACTAGTTCTCTCCTTAGTTAAGGTCAAAATGTTGAGGCGTAGAGATAGTGTCCCCATTTTGAGAAAATCCATGACCATTATTGACCGCCCCTGCAAAGTTTTTCGAGGTCTAGATGTATGCTAACGATTGACGATGATGCGGTTTAATGTATACTGTACCACATATCTAAGACAGTAGGACGGTGGAGAGATGCTTGTTGATCCCGAGTTAGAGTGGCCACTGCACCAGCAATTGGCTGCGCAATTACAGGCGGCGATTGAAGATGGTGAATATCATGAGGGTGAGCGATTGCCTAGTGTCCGTGAATTAGCCGCGATGTTACGTCTTCACCGCAATACCATTGTCCATGCCTATCAAATGTTGGAATATGCTGGTTATGCGCGAAGCGAACCGGGGCGGGGATACTTTGCGGTGATGCCAATTCGGGGTAGCCTAACTCTGGAGCAACAGCACTTATTACAAGAGACGTTGGTTCGGCTGGTGGATCAAGACGCGGACCCGGTGGCATTTGCCAAGGCATTATGGGCTCGTGCTTTGAAATTGGCTGCCAAGGCCGAATTTCTTATTCCGCAGGGATTGGTGGCCGTGGTGGAGTGTACCTTGGAACAGTCGTCTATTTTGGCTCATGATTTAGCTGAACGGCTCGGGATAGATGCAAAGCCGGTGATCTTGTCCGAATTGGGTAACATGGCTTCAGACGAGTTAAAAAATTATGCCCTCTTTGTCACCACTTATCAGCATGTGGATGAGATAAAGTCTCTTTTGCCGGGACGATCCCGAGACGTTTTCCCATGTCTCTTAACGGCGCATTTAGAAACCCTGCGCCGCTTAGAAGAGCTGCCGCCAAACTCCAAAATTGGGGTGGCCTGTGTGTCATGGGAAGGAACGCACCGTTTAACTGAGATGGTGCAAGAAGCCGGATTTTCGGAGTTAACTGTAGTTGAAGGGACGGGGAAGGAGCCAAAAACATTACCTCCATTATTGGATGGTACGGCCCTTATTGTTGCCTCTAGTCCTGTGGCGGAAATTTTGGTGGCATTTCGTCCTGATGCTCCGGTGGCGATTGATGATCGCACATTTACCGAGGGAGCGGTGGAATCGATTAGACAAAGGCTGGCGGGAGGACACAGTGACCACTCTTAAACGGGCATTGACCTGGCGCGAAGGTGCCGGCTTTACCGTAACCGCGGTGCTCGGCTCAGGGGTTCTTGTTTTGCCTTCGTTGACTGCTACCATGGCTGGGCCGGCCTCACTTTGGGCCTGGATTTTGATCGCGTTAGCGATAATCCCCATTGGTTTGACCTTGGGGCAACTCGCCGTGCGTTATCCTGACGCCGGAGGTATTGCCGCTTATGTACGAGAGGCTTTTGGCACATTTTCTGGTCGTGTTATCGGGTATCTTTATTTGGCTACCGTGCCGGTGGCAGCGCCTGCCGCGGCGATCATTGGGATGGACTACGTCCGGACATTTCTTCATTGGTCGTGGGCCCCAACCATTGGAGGCGCGACGTTAATATTAGCTGCCGCCATCCTTGCCAATTACTTAGGGGTTGAACTGTCAGGGATGACAGTGACGGTCGTTGTTGTTGTTATTGCTGTCGTCATGCTGGCTGCAGTGATTTTAGCGATGCCGCATATGAACACCCAGGTATTCTCCCCGTGGTTACCACATGGATGGATTCCTGTAGGGCAGTCCTTAGCCCTCTTGTTTTGGGCGTTTGTGGGATGGGAAATGCTTGGCCATATGGTCGAGGAGTTTGTGAACCCGACTACAGATGTGCCACGAGCTTTGGCAATGGCGATTATGGTCATTGATGTGCTATACATTGCTGTGAGTGTGGTTACCATCGGTACCCGCACTTACGGCGCAGGAAAAACCGGAGATGGATTGGCCCAGTTGGTGGGGTTGGGGTTGGGACGTGCGGGTATGGCCGTGATTGTGGTACTGGCGATTTTGGTGACGTATGGGACCATACATACCTATGTCGCGGGATTTTCCCGTCTGGTTTACGCCCAATCTCGGGCTGGCGATTTGCCGTTAACGTTTGCCGAGTTGCATCGTCGGTTTCGCACGCCCAGCCGGGTCTTAATTGCGTTGATAGTGCCTTTTGCCATTGTTCTTGTAGTGGAGTGGGTTCACCCTTTAGATTTAAGCCAGTTGATATTGTGGCCCTCGGCAATATTTATCGTGCTTTATATTGCTGCGATGGGAGCGGGGTGGCGCTTGTTATCTAAACCCGGGCATCGGGCGGCTGCGGTATTGGGCTTGGTTTTTAGCATCGTGGCCCTCAGCTTTGTAGGGTGGGCTCTCCTCCTGCCGTTGGGTATTATTGTGGTGGCGTGGATGGGAGGGAAATTTCGCGTTGTCGTTACATTGAATCGGAAAATGTAAGGGTTTGTCTACACCGTTGATCCGCTCTCATAACGAGGTTGGGTAGCCCCACGATTCATCCGGAAGGCGTAGCTTAGCGTATACGGCGG
>JAKAAL010000779.1 GCA_021802375.1 Bacillota bacterium
TTCCGATCTCTTGTCTTCGGGGGACAACCACGCCTTGGACTCCCTCGATGATTGCTCTGAACTGGAAATTTGCTGAGATTCTGGAACGTCGGGGAGTTGGGCGACGGACCGTCTAATCAAAGATTCAGCTTGCTCGCTATTCTTAGGTGTAATCAGGAGATCCTGATAATCAAAAGGCGCTAGGAACTCAGGCATCCCTATCATCAATACCTGTTTTCCCATTCCCACAGCCATACCGCACACAAAGGCAAAACGGGAATTCATCGCCCGACTATTATCCCAGGAATCCGGAACGAAAACCCCGCATATATAACGAGATGACAAAACGCCCTTAACATACCAATTAAGCATTTGGTTTGAATTCTCATCCCAATCGTCTACAACAAGATCTGAAAACAACATCTTCAATACACGGTTTGCTTTTATGGCTATTTCGTGCTGACAAAATCCCTTTAAAAACATAGCCCTACTGGGCAAAACTTCCGGCTGCTCTCTACCCATGTAGGAGTATATTTCCGGCTGGATATCCGTTCGATTCGACACGGACTCGATCACGCTGGTCGCTAAATCATTTGCGTTTCGGTAATTATGTAACGTCCATCCACGAAGAATATACAAATCCCGAACATCGCGTTCCCTGTCATGCGACGAATTCCCTTGGCTAAAAAGTACTGCCTTTTTGGAATTTCCAAACGAATATCCTGCCTCAAACAACACGTTCGAATTTAATCCGGATATATCACTTATAACAAAGTCCGATGCTTGGATTGAATCCAATATGTTCCGGATAATCCGTGAACTAGATTGCTGCATCTTCGCCCAGCTAGTGACACGAACCAAATCTGAACGCTTGTTGACGAGTTTTACTGCAGTCTCAATAATTTCGGCCCTGTCTGACGGCTGACTTGGATAAGCAAAGAAGGCAGACATGGTAACGACCTGCACCTTTTTTTCTCGCCTCTTTAGTCGTTTTAGCTTCTTCGGTTTCTTTCTAGACACACTAAACGCCCCTTTATCCTCCAATTCTTAGTAATTCGACAAAAGTCGGTGGCTTCCTTCCACAGATCTGTAAGGGATTTAGCCCCTCTGAAATCCAAAGAGGTTCAGCGGGCAAATTCAGGAGGCTACAAGTTTCATTCGCTGCAGCTTCTGAATCAAAAGTTCTTCTGAACCGTAAAGAACCGTGTCCGATTTCTTACCGTCTCATTCAGTGGCGCGGAGAGGCGTGGAGTGACCAAGGCCGAGGTTTTATCTAAAACGACTCACATTGTCAGCCACACGTTCGCCCCACACAGCCCCCATGCCCGAAAAAAGGACGAGTCCCATGGGAACCATGATCCATCGCCGAAGGTCACACCCAAAAGCCGCCTGAGGCCCAGCGCCCCGAATGATTATTGGCACTAATAGATCCTCCTATAACGTCACCAACTATATAATAGATGCACAGTGAGGTGAGAGTAGTGAGCGAGAGCCTAAGCGAATTCTTAGCAAGGCTTCAGGCCCGATTCCGAGACGGGTTGTTTCAGGCATCGAAGTCTTATTTGTCGGTCGGTCTCTTTCTATTCCACGAGAATATCGAGGACCCCTACAACGGCAACACGCAGGTGGCGCTGGGGAATATCAGCATCGGCCTTGAACTATTGATCAAAGGATATCTGGCGGAGCAAAACCTGTTAATGGTCGTCAAGGATATTCCCATTGAGCTTCGTGCTTTTTTGTCCGTTCCTGACCGTTTACCAGATACCTATAACTGGCGCCGATGGACGGTCGACCTGATAGGAAAGCAAAAACTCTTTGAGTTCGATGAATGTGTTACGAATCTGAAACAACTCACAACGCCTGACGAGGCTCATCAGTTGCTCGGTGCGTCGTTAAAAAACGTCGTAGCATACCGCAATCTCAGTGTGCATAATGTCCTTCCCAAGTATCATCGAGGGGAAGTATCGGCCACGGTATACGCTGGTCTAAAGCTCATTCTCTGGATGCACAAACAATCCGAGACCACTACGTGGAATCGCGCCCTCTATACGCTTTCTGAAGAGGACTCCAGGTTTTTGGAAACATTTCAAATTGATCGGACCAATAAGGTACGAAAAGCTGTAACAAGCGCCACATCACGGGCTACGACCGCCACGCCCGTCCCCCTAGAACTGAATCCTGCTGATTATCACCAATTTAGGACGCCATGTCCTGTCTGCCATAACCATGGAATCCTGACCGGAGACACTGAACGACGCCGTTTGCCCGGCAATATTGGCATGGAGACTTTGACTTTTATGGCCGATACTTTTACGTGCCCCACGTGCCAGTTGACACTCGACTCCTCCGAAGAAATGAAATCAATTACCATGGAGGTGACCTATGACCGAGGGGTTGAGTTCGTTGACCTAGTGAATATAGCAGACTTGGACTGGCTGGAGGGTTTGACGTTCTAAATGCCTTGGAACCAATTCCCCCCGGCGTCTCCACCGACAATCGCACACGATCGCCGCGTGAAGCTCAGTCGCCATCCCTCCAAGCTGAATCCAATCCCGCACTACCTCCGTGATGTCTTCAATCCCCTCCCTACCAACCCATGATCGAGAAACAGAGAGACTGCGTTTGGCCGCACTCTGCCCCTTTCCCGCCCGATCAAAGTCCACGGCGTAGGGAATCACCATGGCATAGTCGATATCAAACGGCACGATAAACACCATCGTAACCAGCCGATCAAAGACAGGCGGTGCCTTGTCTCGAAAATCAAGATTTTGGAAGGTCATCTCATTCCCATATAACCGGGATACCATGTGTGCCTTCACTTGATCTCGGCCCGAGATGCCTCCCCAATTGGACACCCCATCGAAACCCCGGTTATTGCCCGTCATCATGCGCTCTCCGTGCGAAATCGACTGCCAGATCTCTTCGGCCAGCGATCCCAATCCCGGCCATTTTTCTCCTTTGATCCACTCGTCGACGCCACTCGCATAAAGAGTCCCTAACCGGTCACAAACACCCATAAGTTCCAAAACCTGTCGATGCTTGGTGCAGATAGCCCCATTTTTCGTGGAAATTGAAACTAGCGATCCTGATGGCTCTCTGGTTGAATAGAGAGTGCTCAATCCATCTTAAGACCCGCGGTAAAAAGTCAATCGTTATTTTTTAACATGCAGGGGGAAAAAAGGCATCGTTCCATTAACCGGTTCTAGAGGACCAAATGGCAGGGAGGAACTGGCAATAACCTACGGGGCTACGGTGTTACGAACCAAATCTCCTTCCATCATAAAGTTGACCTCGGGTCAGCAT
>JAKAAL010000780.1 GCA_021802375.1 Bacillota bacterium
ATAAATGCACTGCCAGACAGTTTTCGCGAGGCGTCACTGGCACTAGGCGCCACCAAATACCTGACGTTGTTACGAGTGGTGTTGCCGAGCGCACTTTCTGCCTTGGTATCGGGTGTAGGGATGGCGATTGCCCGGCTCATGGGCGAATCAGCGGTCTTGATTTTCACAGCCGGGATTAATGTGTCTCGGCATTGGGGTTGGTCCGCACCCGGGGAAACTCTGGCAGTGCATTTATGGTATCTCCGGACCGAATCAGTGGCGCCTCACGCGGATGCGCAAGCTGCGGCTACCGGAGTGGTGCTACTGTTATTAGTGGGGTTGGTGTTGTATCTGACCCAAAAATTAGCGCACTGGTTAAAGCCCATGGATACTTAACAGAAAATCTGACAGCAGGCAGCCGGATTGTTTGGTAACATTAGGGAAACTCCGTGAGGGGGGAATATGACACTCGGGGGGTATCGAGTGGACAATGAAGCGCCCCACATTAATGTGACGCACTTATCTGTAGCGTACAGGGATCAACGGATTCTGAAAGACGTCTCGATGACGGTGCCTGGGGGGCGGGTACTGGCGGTGATTGGTCCTTCGGGATGCGGCAAATCAACGTTGCTTAGAGTTTTCAACCGCTTGGTCGACCGTGTTTCCGGGGTTCATATCAAAGGGCAAGTCCAAGTGGGCAACTTCGAGGTCATCGGGGATCATGTGGACTTGGTAGAATTGAGGCAAAAAGTGGGGATGGTGTTTCAGCACCCCAATCCCTTTCCCTTTAGTGTGTTCGATAACGTGGCATACGGACCGAGGCTGCAAGGGGTCAAAAACTCGAATCGATTGCGGCTGTTGGTGGAAAATAGTTTGAAACAGGCCTCGCTTTGGGATGAGGTTCGTGGGAAATTGCGGCGTCCTGCCAGCTCGCTTTCTGGAGGCCAGCAGCAACGCCTTTGCATTGCTCGAGCACTTGCGGTTTCCCCCCAGGTGCTATTGATGGATGAGCCGACGTCAGCTTTGGACCCCTTGTCCACCGCAAAAATCGAAGAATTAGTGTTAGCTCTCAAGGGGCGATACACCGTAATTTTGGTCACCCATAATCTGCAACAAGCGGCTCGGGTTTCGGACTTTACCGCCTTTTTTCGGGAAGGCCATTTAGTAGAACTGGGGCCCACCAAAGAAGTGTTTACCACGCCGAGGCGGTCGGCTACCGAAGAATTTCTCACCGGGCGTTACGAGTAGGAGGGTGCTGGATGCTGCGTCAATCGTTTCGCGCAGAACTGCAACAGCTGGACCAAGAGTTAATTCGCATGGGGGCCTTGGTTGAGGACCAAATTCGGCGCGCTGTGAAATCACTTACGGAGCGCAATGTCACGTTGGCAGACATGGTCATCGCCGACGACGACCGGGTGGATGCCATGGAAATTGACATTGAGCGGCGCTGTCTAACGCTTTTAGCGCTGCAGCAGCCACTAGCCGGAGATCTGCGCATTGTGTCCACCATTTTAAAAATTATTACTGATTTAGAAAGGATGGCAGACCATGCCGCTGATATTGCCGAAGTGACGGTACGGTTGGGTCAGGAACCCTTGGTAAAACCCTTGGTGGATATTCCTGAAATGGCCCGACTTTCCAGCTCTATGGTGCGTTTAGCGTTAAATGCCTATATTCATCGGAGTCTGGAAGAAGCGGTGACCATGATTCGGCTTGATGATGATGTAGACCATCTCTATTCACGGATTTTTGACGACTTACAGGGGCTGATGCAGGATCGGCCAGAGACCGTTCCCCAAGCTATCCATTTGCTTTTTGTGGCAAACTATATAGAAAGGGTTGCAGACCACGCGACCAATCTTGGCGAATGGGTGATTTACATGGTCACGGGAGAGCGGAAAGAATTGAATGACTAGGCTTCGGTGGCTGTGAGTCATGGCGTTTTTTCGCTAAAATAGCATTACGGTGCCGCATCACGGCGGGACTACTGATGAGGAGGGACTAGAGTGGTAAAAGTAGGAATCAACGGAGGCGGCAGTATTGGCCGTCGTTTCTTTCGCATTGCGCAGCAACAACGGGATTTTGAAATTGTCGCGATTAACGACTTAACCAATGCGAAAACGGTGGGACATCTCCTCAAGTATGACTCCAACTACGGCGTGTTTGATCAAGAAGTGGGTACTGAAGGCACCGATTTGGTTGTCGGTGATCGCACGATTCGGATTTTGGCCGAACGGGATCCGGGCCAAATCCCTTGGCGCGACTTAGGAGTGGACATTGTCGTGGAGTCCACGGGACTCTTTACCGATGCCAGCAAAGCCCGCGCCCATATCGATCGCGGGGGGGCCAAACGGGTCATCATTTCTGCTCCGGCCAAGGGAGAAGACATTACGTTGGTTTTAGGTGTCAATGATGAAAAATATAACCCCGAGGCTCACTTCATCATTTCCAATGCCTCTTGCACTACCAACTGCTTAGCCCCGGTGTGCAAAGTTTTGGATGAAAGTTTTGGCATCGAAACGGGGATGATGACCACGGTACATAGCTACACCAATGATCAGCGCTTGCTGGATTTGGCACATTCGGACTTCCGGCGTGCCCGTGCTGCCGCCATGAATATTATCCCCAGCAGTACTGGGGCGGCTCGCGCATTGCACTTGGTCTTACCGCAGCTGAAAGGCAAATTGAACGGAATGTCTCTGCGAGTGCCGACTCCTGTGGTCTCCATAGTTGATGTTACAGTGAATACAGCAAGGCCGGTATCCAAAGAGGCAGCTAATCAGGCATTTAAACAGGCGTCGTTGGGAGCCATGGCGGGGATCTTGGGATATACCGAAGAGCCGTTGGTTTCAATGGACTTCAAGGGAGATCCGCGCTCCAGCATAGTTGATGGGCTCGAAACTATGGCGATCGGTGACCATATGGTCAAAGTACTGTCCTGGTATGACAATGAATGGGGCTATGCCAACCGTTTGGTCATAAAGCGAGCCCCAGAACTTAATGGGCGTGATACCACGACCACGGGAGCGTTCGCGCCTCCAACTTGGCGCCAATTTCCGATATCGCCAGCCAACAATTGCTCAAGTTGTGGTTGCGAAACCTGATTCACTCCAATGTGGCGGTTGCCAATGAACAGCACCGGAAGCCGCCCTAATGGGTAGCCCAGCATTCCGCGAGACATCGCCTCAGGTGGCACAATATCCGACATCCCGATATCTGCCCGCCCTTGAGACACGGCTGCCAACCCAGCCCAAGATCCTCCTCCGGTTACGGACACCAGAAATGCTTGATGCCTGGC
>JAKAAL010000781.1:0-1410 GCA_021802375.1 Bacillota bacterium
ACCATCTTCCATCCACGAAAGGTAGTGGAACATCCATGGCCTATGATGGCAAACTGTGGACGATTGGTCCGTGAGCATTACCGTCATGGCCGAATGCATCGCACAGCATTAGTTCCGCTTAATCGATAATAGACACTAAACCCTGTGTTCGGAATTGATCGAAGTGATTAAGGACTTACGTCGTCAGATACTAGATTAGTCGCCGTCTATAGATTAATAAATTCGGATACGGATAACCCCACCTGCCGCACAATGGCTCGAACAGTCCCCTCTGGCAACGCAAGATTGATGGGGTATCGTCGTGCGACGCCCGTCGAGTGCGTTTCTCCAAATTTCGCGACTGCCCTTCGCCGCCCGATCGAACTCAAATCCCGCAACTCGAAGTTTGTGAGCCACATCGCGGTAAGACAACCCGGACAATAGCCCTACTTAATCGACCGCGACCGGCGCAATGACTTCCCCATGCCCTGAAAAGACGCGCTGCAGGCTTGGGGGTAGGGGCTCCCCTTATCCTATGGCCCCCAATTCATGGAATCGTTGCCGTGTCCATGGCAGACACTTCTATGACGTCAAAACCTCATTTTTCTCAGGATTTTCAGCATCCGACTTTAGATAACTTTAGCCAGGGCCATCCACTTAAAAGCGGTTTACGGCTCACACCGAATGGCGCACTGACCCCCGAAATAAATTCCGGGCGCTCTGTAGGCTTTTGGGCATTGACTGATATGAATGCCGACTGACAGGTTACTTTGGTAGCATATGAAGGCTTCCGGTCAGTTTGGCGCTGTTCGGGCTTAGATATATACTCTCGCAATGCTTCTGTCAGCCAAGACTCCTTAAACAAACATCAACTCGGCGGGGGCGTCCATCGGTCGATGGGCAAGAGCCACCCGATGATTTCTTCTTTACCACCGATTTGACGGCCACAGCCGCCTTGATATTGGAACATTACCGCGGGCGTTGGCCCATTGGGGAAATCTTTCGCGCTGTCAAGTAACCGTTGCGGGTAGAACCGCCGCAAAGTTGGGCCCAGTTTGGCCCGAGTGCACGGTGATGCTGGCCCTGTTAACTTACAAATTGGTGTGGCTCTGGTATCTACGCACGCAAGGGGACCATCCGCATTGGAACAACGACCGTGGTACTAACGAAAGCATGTGCCCTCATTCATCGAGGCCCTCGCGACTCTTCGGACGACCCTGTGGGTCGACCGAATTTTGGGGGAAACCGCGGCCGGCCCCATTTTCTCAAAAATTACCTCCGAAATTATCCGCATTTTATCAGAGGCCGGATAAGCCGCGGCGGCCTTAAAGAAAAAACCGCAAACTCCACGTACTCGCAATTCTGCCATTATTATGGGGCAATCAATAATGACGACGGTACGCGTCAGACAACAAAAAGTCCACGATGGGT
>JAKAAL010000781.1:1420-3276 GCA_021802375.1 Bacillota bacterium
CGTATGGAAGATGGTGCCATTTTAGGGCGTCGGTGGCGCTAGGCGCGGTTGGCACGATGCCCGGTCAACCACCGATGCATGCCTACAAGACCCGAGACCAGGGCCCACTTCACCTCTCGGCTATACGGTGCTGGCCAAATGCGGCAACGGTTCGTCCTTTTCCTTTTTTAAGCGCCCAAGTCGGCCAGATCCCTCAGCACGAAAACTGATTCCTCGAGATCTCAGCATTTAGGGTTGAAACCCCAAAAAAGCTTCCAAACACAAAAAACGCTTCCGCCTATTCAGGAAGCGATGGTGGGCGGTAGAGGACTCGAACCTCTGAACCTCTCGCATGTCAAGCGAGCGCTCTAACCAACTGAGCTAACCACCCACGTCTATCTTTGGAGGCGACGCCCGGATTCGAACCGGGGAATAGGGGTTTTGCAGACCCCTGCCTTACCACTTGGCTACGTCGCCAACCTTTCGGCACGGAGCCACTGACTCAATTTGGAGCGGAAGACGGGATTTGAACCCGCGACCCTCGCCTTGGCAAGGCGATGCTCTACCACTGAGCTACTTCCGCAATTACAGGTGTCAGTATAGCAAGCTCCACCGCTTACGTCAAGGCAACTATGCCCCCATAATATGAGTGCCGCTGTCCACGAAGAGCACATGGCCGGTGATTAGCCGCGACCAGTCCGAGGCCAAAAACACGGCAGCATTGCCCACGTCGTCAATGCTGATATTTTCGGCAATCGGTGCCCTGGAAGCTACTTCACGAATGGCCGAACTCCCCCCCTTGACCCCCATCATGGCCAATGTTTTTACCGGACCAGCAGAGATGGCGTTGACCCGAATCAGATCCCGACCCAGGTCATAGGCCAAATAACGCACCGATGCCTCTAAGGCGGCCTTGGCCACACCCATCACGTTATAGTTGGGCATCACCCGCTCGGATCCATGATAGGTCATGGTGATGACACTTCCACTTCCCGCCGTCGCAAACAACGGCAAAAGCGCCCGGGTCAACAGCGGCAACGAATAGGCACTGACCTCCAATGCGTGGAGGAACCCGTCCCGCGAAGTATCCACAAATCTACCTTCCAAATCTTCTCGATGCGCATTGGCAATGGAGTGCACCAACACGTTGATTCCGGTCTGGCTATAGCGCTCCTGAAGAGCGGCGACAAAGGCCTCGCGCGATTCGGTTTCGGCCACGTCGAGGGCTAAGATCATGGGAGGACGACTCAATTCGGCGGCCAGCGCTTCCAAGTTTTCGCGAAATCGTTCTGTTTGATACGTCATCACCAAGTCCGCCCCCTCGCGGTCCAGCGCCTTGGCGATCCCCCAAGCAATACTACGTTTGTTGGCTACCCCAACCACCACCGCTCGCTTTTCGCTCAATAGACCCATACGTCATCTCCGTTCCATTGGTTAGTCTACGTTGCCACTAATCATACCCGATCGCAAACCGCAGGCCAACGGGCAGCTTAACCGCGTTGAGCCATCTTCAGCGGAGGAACCGGCCCCAAGAGATAAACTTTTTTGTATTGAATCCCATATTGACTAACCTGTTGGCTCGATTCATTAAAAAATAAATCGATATGGTCGCCAATAATATCCGAGCCGGTATCGACCGCACGAGCTAACCCATAGCCGTCGACAAAGAGGTAGGTGCCAAAAGGGATGACCGAGGGATCCACGGCCACGTCTCCTTTTTGCAACGGTTCCCCGTTCCAAGCTGCAACCGCCCCCGCCGGTCCATTCATCGCATAAGACCCGTTATAGGCCGTCGTCATCATAGCCAGCACCCGATCATAGCGATACGTGGCTCCATTCACAATGAGGCGATTGGCTGCCGCCGAGCCAACCACAAT
>JAKAAL010000782.1 GCA_021802375.1 Bacillota bacterium
CGCACCAAAAGGGCCACGATCAGCATGAGCAGGGCCGCCCCGCGAAAGACCATTCGCCATCCTAGCCAGCTGGCCACAAATCCCGCAATGGTACGCGCAGCCAAGATCCCAATTAGGAGCCCCCCCATCACGACGCCCACCGCGCGTCCACGGCCCGCAGGATCCGACAAGTCGGCCACCAGCGGTAAGATGATTTGGGGGATGGGCGTAGTCAATCCAACAAGACCGGCGGCAATTTCCAGCCAGATCAGGGACGGTGCCGCGCTTTGCAAAATTAAAGCAAGACCCACGGCCACCGTGAGAAGCACGATGAGCCGTCGACGCTCGACCAAATCTCCCAGCGGCACAAAGAAGAAAAGCCCTATGGCATAGCCCGCTTGGGTCAGCGTTGCGACCCTACCTAGGACGGCGGGCGCCCGACCAAAGGTCTCTGCCATGGCTCCTAAAAGTGGTTGATTGTACCACAAGTTCGCCACGGTAGCGGCCGATATGAAGGCCATTACCCAAAGAAGTAGATCCGATTTTCCTAACTTCACACCATCCCTCCACCATCACCTCTCGCATGCCTGCGCAGACAAGCATACTCCCCCCTTTAAAGACCCAGAGGAGAGCAGTCTTACCCTATCTTAATCCCAAATGGGGTGAAAGATTTATAGGGCCCCGCTAGCCGATCAGCGCATCTGGCTACCCGATGCGCGTCTTTGCCCGTCATGGCTTGCCTGCCCTAACCGACGGGAGCAAATGGTCCGAAAGGAGACTGATATTGGTCCGCCTCGGCCAATAACGTTTCGCTCTCACGGGCAGACCATGCCAAGGGGTTCGCCGCCGCTTCCAACACTTTAGGTAACAGGTGCACGTCACATGCTGTCGCGAACCCCGTAATTTCGGGATGGGACAGAACATAAGACACGGCTCGCCGGATCTGCGTTGCCTCATCAAACGGACGATACCAGGTGAAATAGGGACGGGACTCCCCCTCGTTCCAGGTTCCCCGAGCCACCGCCTTGATGACCATCAAGCCCACATCCTGACGCTTCACCTCTTCCACCAACAAATCATAAGCTTGGCGGTACGCTGGATTAGCATAGAGAACAAAGTTCAAAGGAGTCAGCACGGTGTCGAAGGGGTAACGGCGAAGCGCCTCGCGATGTACCGAGGGGGCCAAATGGCCATGCCCGGTAATGCCAACGGCAGCCGCCAAGCCCTCCTCTTTAGCCCGTATTAGGGCTTCCAATGCCCCGCCGGGCGCGGTGACGCGATCGAGTTCCTCAAACGAGGTCACCGCGTGAATCTGGATCAAATCGACGTGGTCCACACCCATCCGGTTCAGGGATTCTTCCAGTTCTCTTCGAGCACCATCGCTGTCGCGAACGCCCGTCTTGGTAGACAAAAAGATCTGGGAACGGATCTTGGGCATCCACGGCTTGAGACGCACTTCGGCTTCCCCGTAACTTCGAGCAACATCAAAGTGATTGATATCATACTTGAGCACCAGTTCAATCGTTTCATCCGCCTGATCTTGGCTCACTTCCGCCAGTGCACACGCTCCAAAGATTGCCACCGTGCTTCTGTGTCCCAGCTTACCCAAACGTCGCTCTTCCATCATCGTCGTTCGTAGGCCTCCTTTTGGGGGTAGAGCCAGCCTTGCTCCGCCTAAGTCTTCCTTCCCGTTCAGCTACTCCCTATGTATCCGTTCCACTTGGTTGGTGGCTAGACTCGCGCACTTGGCCCTCGGACCCCATTAACCGCGCGAGCCCATCGACCTCGCACCGATCGATGGCAAGCGACTCCTCGGTCGCTGTCTCACGGGCCTTATGTCCACCATCTGTTTCCATTATATCGCTTAAATCTTTCCCTGTCAGGGAATGAATTGGCGTGCCTGGTCAACAGGGATCTTGCTTTCTCCGGCGAATACTCTAGGCAACGTCTCGCAGGCAGGTGATTGATGGCTACCAGATCCCAGGGTCGAGTTCGGCAAAACGCCCGCTATTCCATCTTAAATGGCTCCTTTGCGGTGGTGGCCATGGGCATCGTGGGCACCTATCTTCCCCTTTATCTCATCGATGGCCTCCATGCCAGCAATCAAGCGATCGCGCTGGCCAACGCCCTGCCCGCACTCTTAGGCGCCGTCGCCATTGTCGTCGGGGCCATCATTTTAACTCGTCTAACCCAGTATAAGAAGTTGTCCGTCGCGGCCACCGTGCTCTCACGAGTCACCTATGCGTGCCTGAGCTTGGCCCCTCTTTTCGGGGCGAATGCGGCCATGGTGGCCATTTATGCCAACTCCACCTCGAGCTTCATGCAAGGCATTGGCGGTTTAGCTTGGCAAGCCCTAATTGACCGATTAATCCCGGCCAGGCTCAGAGCTAATTACTTTAGTCAGCGCAATGTCGTGACGACGATTGTCGCCCTGATCGCCACCTTAGTCCTTGGTCTTATCTTGTCGCAATTCTCGGTCCATGCTCTGATCCCCTATCAAAGCATCTTCGTCTTAGCCACCTTGGCAGGCTTGGGCGAGGCATACTGGCTTAGTCGCCACCAGGAGCCTGTGGTCCAACAACCCTTCGTCCTCCCCCAAGATGTGGCTTGGAAGTCCGTCTTGAGCGCCAAACGATTCTTAGCCTTTATCGCCGCCTCAGCGTTCTTCAACTTAGGCTGGCAAATGGCTTGGCCCCTCTATGCCATCTACCAAATCCGTCTGGCCCACGCCACCAGCCTGTGGGTTGGCCTGTTCACCGTGGCCGGTCAGATTGGACAGATCATTGCCTTTCGATGGTGGGGGCGGATATCGATCCAAAGGGGAAATCTTATCCCTCTAGCCATTGCCGGCATGGGCTTGGCTGCGTCACCCGCCCTCACCGTGATGAGCCGTGCCTTGCCATGGTTGGTCTTCACAAATTTTGAAGGCGGGGTATTCACGGCGGGTATCAATCTCTTGCTCTTCAATCAGCTCTTGCATGCCAGCCCCAAGACCCATCGGCCCACCTACATTGCCGCCTATAACGTGGTTCTCGGCCTGGTGGGATTCGTTGCCCCGGAAATCGGAGTATGGTTGCTCTCACAAATTCACATGGATCTCGCGCTTTTGGTCTCGGCCGCCTGGCGACTAGTCGGCGCTTTGATTTTCCTTTGGGGCACCGGAGTTCTGCCTTCGGCGCCCTGGATTTCTTCTCACTGGATTTACCGAGTACGCCGCCGTTGGTTTACCTCGAAACGGGGAGCCTGAGGGCATCCCCGTTTCGGCCCCGGCCATCCCGATCTTGGCGCCCGGGG